>NZ_JAKGBH010000006.1:0-151289 GCF_021532515.1 Pseudoalteromonas sp. PAST1
GGATAGTGGTTAGTGGTTAGTGGTTAGTGGTTAGTGGTTAGGACAAAGTAAAACTAATATCATCTATAGCAAGCTTTTTGTTAATTACACAAAAATAAAACCACCCTCTCGATCAACTAATATCTAACTTCTGAAATCTAACTACTAAAAACCCCGCTTCGCGGGGTTTTTAGTTATTTTTCTGGCGTTAATCCAAAGTGCAGGTAGGCAATGTCTGAAACAAGTCGTCCGCGTGGGGTGCGTTGTATAAAGCCTTGTTGAATTAAAAACGGCTCTATCACATCTTCAATGGTTTCTTTTTCTTCGCCAATTGCAGCCGCTAGGTTATCAAGGCCAACGGGGCCGCCCATAAATTTTTCGATAATAGCTAGCAAGTATTTTCTATCCATGTAGTCAAAACCGCTTTTATCGACATCAATCATATCGAGGGCTTGCTCGGCAACTGTAGCATTCACTTTACCGTCTGATTTCACTTGGGTGTAATCACGAACGCGGCGTAATAAACGATTAGCTATGCGAGGTGTACCACGTGAGCGCTTGGCGATTTCTGTAGCGCCTTCATCACACATGGTTAAGTCTAAAAAGCTTGCTGAACGGGCAACAATTTTTGAGAGGTCTTCAACTGAATAAAACTCTAATCGCTGTACGATGCCAAAACGGTCTCTAAGTGGTGAGGTGAGTGAGCCTACACGAGTTGTTGCGCCAATTAAAGTAAATGGCGGTAAATCAAGCTTGATTGAACGTGCTGCAGGGCCTTCACCTATCATGATATCCAGCTGATAATCTTCCATTGCTGGATACAAAATCTCTTCGACTTGCGGGCTCAAACGGTGAATTTCGTCAATAAACAGTACGTCACCTTCTTCAAGGTTCGTTAAAAGTGCGGCTAAATCCCCTGCTTTTTCAAGCACTGGCCCCGACGTTGTTTTAATATTAACGTTAAGCTCGTTGGCAACAATGTTTGCAAGTGTGGTTTTACCAAGACCCGGTGGACCAAATATTAATAAGTGATCCAGCGCTTCGCCACGATGGCGAGCAGCCTCAATAAAAATTTCCATTTGCTGCTTAACATGCGGCTGGCCGGTGTAATCGGTTAACAGTTTTGGTCGTATGGCACGATCAACACTGTCTTCGTTACTTTGTTCACTCGCATCTATTAAGCGATCTGCTTCAATCATGGTTTACTCACAACATTGATTTTAGAGCTTCTTTAATTAGAACCTCGGTCGTCATATCTGGTTTGTTCACTGTTTTAACCGCTTTTTGTGCTTGCGGTAGCTTATAGCCTAATGCCACAAGTGCTGATACAGCATCATCAGCAGCATTATTTGCCACTAGGGTATCATCACTTGATGGCTCAATGACGGCATTATCGCTAAATGGTGTAAATAAGTCATTACCCCAATTTTTAAGCCGGTCTTTCATTTCGAGCACTAAACGCTCAGCCGTTTTTTTACCAACGCCCGGTAGTTTAACCAGTGTGGTCGCATCTTCATTATTAACACAACTTACAAATTGCTGCGCCGACATACCCGATAAAATAGCTAGACCAAGCTTTGGCCCTACACCATTGGCTTTTAAAAGCTCTCTAAATAAAGCGCGTTCGGTTTTGTTGTTAAAGCCAAATAATAGCTGGGCATCTTCACGTACCACAAAATGGGTATAAATAATCGCTTGCTCACCCACTGCCGGTAAATCATAAAAGCAAGTCATCGGCATTTGTACTTCGTAGCCTACACCACTTACTTCGATAAGAATTTCTGGTGGCTGCTTTTCTACTAGTAAGCCATTTAATCGACCAATCATATTACTTCCTTAATCGTCCTCTTACGGTTTTGCTCGCACTGCCCGCAAGTTTTATTAAATTTTGTTCTGAGTGAGCATGACAAATAGCAATTGCTAAGGCATCTGCGGCATCGGCTTGAGGGGTACCTGGCAGCTTTAAAATGTTTTTAACCATATGCTGTACTTGAGACTTATCGGCTCCGCCATTACCTACAACGGCCTGCTTAATTTGCCTAGCCGAATATTCATAAACTGGCAGCTCTGCCATTGAAGCACCAACGATAGCAGCGCCACGTGCTTGACCGAGTTTAAGCGCTGAGTCTGGGTTGTGTGCCATAAACACTTTTTCGATAGCAAAACTGTCTGGTGAGAATTGCTCTACCAATTGACTGATCCCTTGGTAAATCATTTTTAAGCGTATCGGAAAATCGTGATCGGCCAATTTAATGCAGCCACTGCCTAAATAAGTGAACTTAGCACCTTGGTGAGCAATCACGCCGTACCCTGTTAATCTTGAACCAGGATCAATCCCTAAAATAATCGCCAACTAACTGACTCGTCTATTATCATTATTATCTGCGCTTAATAATGCCAGAGCACTGTATAAATTACCAGTAACCAATTGCAATTCATAAAAAATGCCCGCAATTGCGAGCATTTTATAGTCAACCTTTAATTAAGACATTTACGCGAGCGAGCGTAATAAGCCTTGGGTATTTTTTCGCATTGTGCGGGCTATCATCAAATAACCTAAACATGCCACAAATAAGCCCCCGACTGCTGGGCCAATAACCCAAATATGAGGGTGGAACTTACCTGCTAAATCGAACATTTGTTTTTGCACTATTAACAGAGCGATGTCACTGACAATGGCAGCGACTAAACCTGCAGTAACGCCTAATAATAAAAACTCATACAAGGTGGCATTTTTAATTAAGCGCCCTTTCGCACCTAAAGTTCGCAAAATAACAATCTCTTGCATTCGCTCACCCAAACTTGCTTGTACTTGTGAAATAAGTACTAAAGCGCCACAGGCAACCACAATCGCTAGTACAAAGCCAATCGCTAACGATACTTGCTCTATGGTTGAGCGAATTTGTTTAATGAAGCTTTCAACATCTATCACGTTAACCGTTGGGTATTGGCGCATTAGCTCATTAAACTCACGTTTTTTCTCTGCTTTTACATTCACTGAAGAAATATAAGTAGCCGGGAAACTCGCTAGCACATCAGGGCTTAAAATAATAAAGAAGTTAGGTCTAAGCGTGGTCCAATTAACCTTACGTACACTGGTAATTTTTGCATCGAATGATTGCGCGCCAATTAAGAAAGTAAGCGTATCGCCTATTTTTACATCAAGGCGTTCAAGCATCGACTCTTCGACCGATGCCTCAGCTACTGAGTCTTCACTAAACCATGCACCGTCGATAAGCTCGTTTTGATTAGGCAAGTCTTTACGCCAAGTTAGGTTTAACTCACGGCCAATACCAGAGCGGGCTTCTTCATCTTTCTTTTCGTTGTCTTCTTGTGATACTTCGCGGGCAATCAACTCACCATTTACGGCATTTACACGGCCACGAACAACCGGATAGAAATCAGACGTTGGCATATCCTTTTGCGCTAAGAAGCTAGTAATAGGCTCTAACTCTTGCTCAGTAATGTTCACTAAAAATGAATTAGGGGCATTTTCGGGAAGCTGCGACTGCCAATCCGAAATCATGTCGTTCTTAAGTACAATTAAAAACAGTAATAGCTTGATAGCCAAAGCAAAGCTAATTAATTGTACCGCATTCACATTGGCACGCTTTTGAATTGACGCAATCGCCAATGACCAACTGTTGCCCGGACTCAAGCCAAGTTTGCGGCCACCACCAAAAATAACCTTTGATAAAGCAAATAACACCGCAATTAAAAATGCCGTAGAAAGGAACAAAATTGCACTAATTTTGATGTTGTTACTAAATAACCACATCAGTAAAAACACAGTAAGCGCCGACATAGTAAGGTGCACTTTACTTACTAATAAACGGTCGCCTAAGTTACGGCGAAGCACACGCAGCGGCGGAATATCAAATAAATCGAGTAGCGGTTTAATTGAAAACATAACCGCACAAATCACACCCGTGCTAATCGCAATGATCCAAGGTTTTGCCGATGCACTTGGCAGTGCTGAACCCATGGTTTGTGCTAAATAATCAGTGGCAATCGCTTGTAAACCATAACCAATCAGTAAACCGACTATCACCGACATTGAACATACAAGGCTCAAATGTAATAAATAGATTTTACGGATCATAGCGCGGCTACCGCCAAGCGTTTTCATCATAGCAACTGGGTCGTACTGACGCTCACAATAACGTTTTGCCGATACCGCAATAGCAACGGCAGCTAAAATAATGCCAAGTAAACCAGCTAGCAATAAATAGCTTTCGGCACGATTTAAACTATTAGAAATAGGTGACTGGCGGTCTTTAACGCCATACCAACGCTGGTTTTCTTTCATCTGTGGTTTTAACCACGCATAAAAGGTATCTAAGTTGTCTTTGTCGCCAGCATAAAGTTGGCGGTAAAACACCCGGCTGCCCGGCTGAATTACCTCTGTAACAGCAATGTCTGCTTCATTGATTAAGATTCGCTGGCTGCTCGAGAACACATTAAACGGTGCATCAGGCTCTTCGGCTACAACATGACTAGCCGTAAACGTAGCAGCACCAAGCTCTACTTTATCGCCCACTTTAATGTTTAGCGCATAAAACACAGATTCACTTAACCACACTTCACCACGACTTGGGATATCGTTTGTTACTTGTGGTTGACCAGTCAGGCTAGTTTTTACTTTTAACTCGCCTTTTAACGGATAGGTGTTTGATACCGCTTTAACCGAGCCAAGTTGCATTTCGTCACCGGCAAATAACATGGTATCGAAGTAAGTTATTTTAGCGGTGCGTAAGTTTTCTTGGTTGGCTTTATCTAAAAACTCAGCAGGCAAAGCATGGTTACTCGCTAAAACGCGGTCAGCGGCAATAAAGGCGCTGCTTTTTTCTTCAATACTTTGACCAATGCGGTCGGTAACCATAGACAGTGTTAAAACAGTGAGAACAGCTAAGGCTATTGCTGCACTGATCACTGTTAATTCGCCACGCTTAAACTCACGTGAAAACAGTTTTAGTGCTAATTTAGCCCACATTCGCTTGCACTCCTTCGCTTTCTTTTACAGTTACTAACTGCCCTGCTTCAATATGTAAAATTTGCTGGCACTTTTGTGCAAGCTGCTCATCATGGGTTACTAAAATAAGTGTCGTGCCGTGCTCTTTATTTAGCTCAAATAATAGAGACTCAATTAATTTACCGTTTTTGCTATCAAGGTTTGCTGATGGTTCATCGGCAAATAAGATTTTCGGTGTGCCTATAAATGCACGAGCAATTGCTACACGTTGCTGCTCACCACCAGATAATTGCGATGGGTAATGACCCACACGATGGCTTAAGCCTACTTTTTCAAGTAGCTCTAGGGCTTGTTGTTTAGCGTCTTTGCTTCCTGCAAGTTCAGCGGGAAGCATTACGTTTTCAAGGGCTGTTAAGCTTTGTACAAGCATAAAAGACTGAAATACAAAACCTACTTTTTCAGCGCGAAGTGCTGCGCGTGCTTCTTCATCTAATTCGTGTAATGCAGCTCCGTCTAAATGAATACTGCCGCCCGTTGATTGGTCAAGGCCCGCCAATAAACTTAATAAAGTAGACTTACCCGAACCAGAGGTGCCCACCACGGCAACTGAGTCACCCGACTTGACATTAAAGCTGATGTCACTGAGGATGGTCAGGTCGCCCTCAACCGTGGTGACCGTTTTAGAAAGTCCTTTAACTTGAATGATGTTTAATTGAGAAAGCGCTGACATATGATGCATCCAATCCTACGTTTTATATTCGTTTTACTGTTAGTAATCAAACCACTTACGGCAGCAGCTGACAACACAATTTTAATTCTAGGTGACAGTTTAAGCGCCGCTTACGGTCTTAAACAAGAGCAAGGCTGGGTTAAATTGTTACAAGATAAGTACGATGAAAAAGACCAATCTGTATACCTAGTAAACGCCAGTATTAGCGGTGAAACCACAGGCGGTGCTCTAAGGCGACTCGACGCGTTACTGAGCGAATTTGAACCCACTCATGTACTCATTGAGCTTGGCGGAAACGATGGTTTACGAGGTTTCCCTATTAAACGCCTGCAAGCTAACTTACGTGATTTAATTGCAAAAAGCCAAAAAATTGGGGCGAAAACCGCCGTAATGGAAGTACAAATTCCACCAAACTATGGCCCACGTTATACCAAACTTTTCACCGATAGCTTTAAAACCATTGCCGATGAAACAGATTCTGAGCTCATGCCCTTTTTCATGCTTAGCATTGCAGGCCGCCCTGAACTTATGCAAAACGATAACTTGCACCCTAATGCCGATGCTCAACCATTAATACGCGACTTTATGTACAAAACGATCAACGATTGGCTAGACTAACCTCTAGCCCATTGATTTAATGTGGATTACCTGAACAATAAACAGGCAATCGAACTGCGGGGATATTGATTTTTATAAAAAAAGCCGTACTATGGCTTGCAACGTCGGCATATAGCGCAGCTTGGTAGCGCACTGTCATGGGGTGTCAGGGGTCGCAGGTTCAAATCCTGCTATGCCGACCATCTTTTCCCCTTATTTATCATAAAGATAAGTCAATGAAACTTATATATTAGCAACTGCTAATTTGTATTATTTTTGTATTATATTTGTATTATTCTTTTCAAACATGCGTTTATAATTAGGATGGATGCATTACTTATTTTGATGAAACATCTTTCCTTACTTCCAAATCTGCTTGCTAATCTATAGTCTTTTTGCGATCGTTATTTTCTCTAAACAATTTTTAAGGAGAAAGTATGAAAGGGATTTTAAAAGTTATTGTTGCGTTCCTATTAATTGCTTTAATAGCAGTTCTTACTATCTACGGAAACATTATAGGCTTTTTGATTGGTGTCGGAATGGCCATAGTATTGAATGGAATGTTCAAAAGGTTTAATGAAAAGACTGGCAGGTAAAATCCATACCAGTCTATGATATCTAATACTGGGTCTTTCAAATAGTTTTTCGAATTATAATTCTCATAACTATACGATTGAATGTAACCGGCTCAACCAACTGACTATTAGCTTGTAAAAGCACAATCTTTTTTTCGTTTCCCGGCTGAGGTCCTGGGGCATTGAAAAATTGATTATATAACCAAGCTGCAATAAAGCTTGCGAAGATAGATGAAATTAATTGGCATGAATCGATAGTTGCGAAAGTTAACATAGTTAAATCCTTTTATTAAAATGAAATCTTACAATTGTAATTTCTAATTACGATGAGATGGAAAGTAAAAAAGTGAAGCCAACTCCTTGTTAGCAAAATTTTAGACACTATACATAGCATTAAGTTCACTTAGATTAAGATTTATCAGAAATAAATATTTGGAATTGTGATACTAGTTGTTGTTGGCGCTGGACTATCATCATCTAGGTAAACTCGTTCGTCATCAAGCTCAGCGGTTACTGAAACCTGATCTGTTGATGACGGCTTTATATCTTTTATAAGCACCCCATTACACCACCGTGTAGTGATACCAAACATATAAAGAGGTGGTTCAATTGAACCATCAAGTACCGGTGTAAAGTCTAAATCAGCATCGATGATTACTTCAGTGGAGTCACTGCCAGGTGATGCATTGTAAGGGCCTGATAGGGTGCCGTCTGGTTTTCTTAACGCTAGAATATGTGTTTGCCCTGTTTGCCATTGCAGTTCAGGGTTATCAAGGTAGATAGAGCGACCAACATGCCCTATTACAGTACCTGTTTGTTCATAGCCTGGTATATCATCAGCGACTGCGCAAAAGTCTAGGTACTTTGAATTCAGTGCATCCATTTCAGTTTTAAAATCAAACCGAGTGCGTCGATAACGCCTAATACGGCGTTTTCGCATACCAAACTGATAAGCCTTATCGCGGTTTGTTATCCCAAAGGCTCTGACTTTTTCTGGGTTAGCACCTTCGTCACCCGGTAACAAACAAAGTATTGTTTCTGACTTCCATGTAACAGGGTCGAAGTACTCGACTTCGATACCGTCAGGTTCATCATCATCCATCAGCTTAATAGAGCGCTTAAGCATGCCAATATAGTTATCTGGTTGATACATGTGACGATAGTTAATTCGCTTTTGATCACGTACAGGTGTAATTTTTCCATAATCAATCGTAGGCTCAGCAAAACCGACTGCAAGAATACGTTTTAGAACTTCAAAAACAGTACTCTCACTATCAAACACAGCATTAAATTCATCTGCTCGACCATGCCAAATAGGATGTAATGTATTTAATGCTTCTAGGCCTATTTTGTCATCGCTATGCCCTGCACTTTTTAATACATGTGCAAAAAATGGGGCTATATCAGTTGTTGGCCTTGGTGCACTCCAAGCGCCATTTTCATACACTGGCAAAATGCGGGTACCAATAACATTAAATTTATTTTCAGCTGTGCCGGCTAAAGCATTTGTGCCACGGATCTTAATTGCTATTGTGGTTAAACCATCATAGCTAGTCGCGCTATTTAATTCGGCCTTAAGGGCAGTCCAAAATATATCGTCATAAATACGCGTATCGTCAGTTGCTGCTGTGGCCCTTTTTACTCGTACCTCAGGCCTTATTTTAGATGGTAATGTAACTGGTACCGTTCGCCCTAGTTCATCATTTGTAGAATTTGTAAATACTTCGTCATCAACTGCAGTCCAGTCTTGAGCACCTTCAGCACGGTACTCTATTTGAACGGTTACTGTGCAACTTAAAAAATTACCATCATCATCAAGCTCACCTAAACCTTGTGGTAAACGAAAATCGAACCAAAGTTTGTCAGTCACTTCTCCTGCTGGGCATGCGAAAAACGGCCCATTAAATTGACCGTCGCCGCCACCATCTTCAACAATAACCGTTGCATTCGATGTGCTTTCAGTTACAAAACTTGTCCATGTTGGGTCATCTTGGGACTGCCCATCAACCTTATTCACCTGGCTACCACCTGAGCCTTTGTTTAGCAGCTCAAAATACCCATCGTTTTGGCCATTTAAAGAGCCTGTTATTGAAAGAACTTCGCCAACATCAAATGGTGGCACTGATTTAAGTCGTGTTTGACCTCCAAATTCACCATCCCACTCAACATAATGAACTATTAGCTCATCACCAGCGAAAGAGTACTCATAGGAGCCATTATCTCCCCCTGTTGAAGTAACCCGCCCTTTTAATTCAATACCAGTACTTCCTGATGTTGAACCTACTTCACTTGAGGTATAAACATTTCTGTGAGCTTCATGGCCTGTTACGTTTTCGCCAGGCTCAAACACCTGTATATCAATATCGCCGGCATAACTTGTTGTTGGAGTATTACCGATGAACATTTCATTCGATAATATTTCATATCGCCCAACACCTACACTTAACATCAAATAAAGCCATTGCTCATTATCAATATATTCTCGTCGTGGCATTGTTAAATAGTCAGGGTAAATTTTATGGCGCCCTGCTCCTTCAGGGATAATGCCCATAAGCCTGGGCTTATTTCCTTGGGTATTTACATCATAAATACTGCTACCATCGGGAGTTGTAGAGTTATAGTTATCGGGGATTTGATTTGCGGTATATACGGCATAACCTACAGCTATTACGGCAATAACTGCATAAGCGATAGTTGCAGGCTCTTTTGGCTCAACAATGATACTCACATCATCCGACGCCTTAAATTGATAAGTCTTCCAATTTGTAGGTAATAAGATTTGCTTATTGATAAGCACAGTAAAAAGTGGTTCTTCACTTTCATAATAAGCAGGGACATTTTCAGTCAGCCATTCATGAAGTGTCGAACCAACCTTGCATTTGCAAGGTTCCATTAAAGACGGGTCTAATTTGTTTGGGTAAACTTTAATATCAACCCACATATTCATAAAATTTAACCTCTTTAAATAACCGCTTGAAGTCAGCGATGCTGTCAATTGATGGTCCTTTACGGCGGGATGTATGAAGTATTTCAAGCTTACCGTCGATTATTTCAACTGTGCCGATGTGAATTAAGCTACCAAACTTAAAACCGCACGCCACAACACCGGGTGATGGTTCGCAAGCTCTAAAGTTGGAAACAATTTGTTGATACGCTTCAGTAAGCAGGTTTTTGTCGTCAGGGTGAATATGGCCAAACGATTCGAACAATGGTTGACCATAATAGTGATGGAGGCGATGCCGAGTTTGACCCCAGCAGTCAAAACCAGACATATCTCGCCCCTCATTCACATAAGGAACACTTAAATAATCGTTAATTGTGTATGACATTATTAACTGAAGTATTTGAGCCCAGGGGCAATGGAAGGTGTATAGCGCTTGTTAGGCCAAGCTTTATTTACAAGATCATTAAATGATGCAACTACATTAATGCTCTGTGAAGTAGCTTGAACGTCAGCTGCTTTCATTGTAACAGCCGGTTCTGCAGGTTCGCTTAGGTCACTCGATACATAGACACGGTAAATTACATCAATTTTTACGCCCGCATCAATTGCCTGATCAATCAGTGCAAGTGCTTCACCAGATACATTATCAATTTGAAATTGTAAGTCCTGGCGCCCTTTAACACCTCGCTGCGGTAACGACACACCCATACCACTGGCTTTAAATGTAACCATATAGCCATTTTCAATACCAGCGACTTGGTCATCAAAGCCATCACAAATCCTAAGCTCCCATAAATCGGCAGCCTTAAGTTCTAGTGTGTGAATAGGTATATCATTAACTGGGGCGCTTGCGTAGATGCGTTGGAGTACTTCGCTCATAATTTAAACTAATTATCAAAGACGCTAGACGTTCTATTTCCTAGCAAGACAACATCAAAATCTTGTATGTTGTCATTTATAGAATTTAACATCGAGTTATAAAACGTATTTGCAACAATGGCGTTACCAATCTTGTCGAAATGTACACCGTTATACTTGTGTATTTCTGGTGCTGGAAAAATAATGCCGTCAGGATTGCAATCAATTAAATAACCATTGTATTTCTCAGCTAGCTGGCTAATCACATTGTTCGTTGTAGAAAGACTGCCTTCCGTTGCAAACACCGTGACAAAATACAATTTGATATTAGGGTTATCTGCTAATAACTTCTCGATAATTGAGCAGTAACGCCCTGTTTCAGTATTTGCATATGTCAAATAATCGCCACTTGATGTGTCATCATAAATGGTGTCTGTTAAGCCGTTATTTGTACCTAACCACAATATACACGCATCATAGTTGGCAGCATCATAACTGTTAATGTGCTTATCCCAAATTTGGATAGGTGCATAACCAGAGTAACCAGCATTAGTTGTCACCCAACCTGAAATTAAGTTCAGGTAGTATGGATAACACTCTTCGATTGAACCGCCCACATCATAATTTGCGCCACTAGTTAAACTGTCCCCAAGACATAAGACATTACGATGAAAGGCTTTGCAAAAAGAAACATCTACATTAAAGTTATGTCTTTGTATTTTTTTGTCTATGGTTTCAGCAATTCCTTCTAAGATAGCTATTTTTCTTATCTCAAACGGCTTTGACTTTAGATAACTAATATGCAATACGCCAGTTTCTTTAATGTAAACAGTATCATCCGAACGTACACCACCTACAACCTCACTTTCTGGATACACAACCCCATTCGCATCATGCAAACGAGCTAGGTCTTGAACATAACCAGAAATATGAAAAGCGTCACCGGCTTCAACAGGTAAACTAATGTAGGTGAATGGAGCTGATGAGCCTTTATCTCCATTGCTTCTTAGGTAGTATCCATCTTGAGCAAATGGACTAGCATCAAATGGAACAAAAATTCTATCAACATCTTCTTGCACTGATTTAGTTAAAGACTCAATTCTATTAAGCTCCTTTTTCAATGCTGTATAACTGCGTTGTTTATATAGAATCAGTCCTTTGCTACGTATGTAACTAATCTCCAAGTTTCCATCTGATTCAATTAGCACCCAGTCAGAGCAAAGTGTTGGTTCAGTCGAATCATTACCCGGGAACAACTCACCATTAGCATTATGCAGGCGAGCATTTCCTGTTACATAACCTTCTATATATAAAATATCTCCGGCTTTAACTTCTAAAGACGTGTAGTCGAAATCATTATTATTAGAGACATTACCCGTTGATGTAAGCAGCTTTCCGACTTGGGGCACATAATCTATAAATTCAATGTTTCGCTTCGCATCTCTTTGAATATCAAGTAATAAGCTAGGATAAGAAATGCTTTCATTTGCATAAAAACTAAAACCATATGGTGTATGAAACGATGAGCGAACATATGCACAATGGTCTGGTGTTAAGAGCAAATTATTGCTTGCTGCTAAGTCATCACCACTAAGAACTGAAATAAGTTCAAAGTCTTTATTGTAATAAGCGAGCCTCATATTATCTTGTATGACTGCTTCAATACGATAACTTTTAGCCGGAACAACCGGTATAAACATTGTGTACGATGTTGATGATGAAAATGATTTAACTTCGCCATTGCTATCTATATAAGCGCCTGATGTTGTGCTGACCGTTAATTTGTTACCACTTTTTACTGCGCCGCCAAATATCAGCTCTTTGCTAAAAAGTGACTTTTCAGCTTCAGCATCTCTCTTTAATAGCTCTAATAATGTATTTCTATAGGTTATGTCCTCGTTAGCAAATAGAGACATTTTATTTGCTGTTAAAAAGGACGCTCTTAAAAAATAACCATTGCTAGGGGTGGTTAGAACATTGTTATTTTCTGCAAGTAAATCAGCATCAACAAATGATATAAAATTTCCTAGCTGATCATAGTAAGCAATACCTGCACTATCTTGTATGCTTGTCTCTATCAAATAACTTTTACTGGGCATTACAGGTATAAAAGTCGTACATGAAAAACTTGAAACTGAAGCTTCAGTGCCATCTGACCGAATATATTTACCCTCAATACTTCCATAAGATAGTGCTTTGCCACTTTTTAAAGTTCCACCCGTTAAGAAAACAGACTTTAATGAAGTTAAAACTTCATCATGCACAGCTTTTCCTGAAACAGGGTCGCTCGTATTCAATTTACTAATTATATTTGCAACTAGCTCTGCATCTTTTTCATAGGTTGTTCCGCTAATCCAGTGATAATAACCATTCTTCGTACTATCTGAGTCGTTAGCAACCTTAAATGATGCCGTTCTTTGTTCTGTGGTAGGTGTGTAAGCATCAAGCTCTGCATATGTTTTGAATGCAATAACACCACTTCTTTGACCTGTTAGAAGTTCTGTAAACTTATCTTTTATAGCTTTAGAAATACTATCTTTTGTGACACCGTTTACTTGCACTGTTTCATCATCGGCACCTGCTAAAATAGTATTCAATTGACCAAGTAAGGTCTCAAGCTCTGTAACTAAACTAAAAAATGACATTTCTAATTCTCCTGGTAAGTATCTAATGCGTCAGAAACGCCATTAACAAATTCATCGAAGGTATTTGGTTCTAATAAGCTGTTAGCTGTGGCTTCCTCACCCACTACCAGCCGCTCTTTAATTTCTATATTCGCGCTGTAACTCCAAAACCCGCCATTGAAACTGCATGACTCCAGCGGGCTTTGTTTAAAACGTACATCGTGATCAATTAAGCCTTGGGGTGTGCGAATTGGCATAACAAACCAGTTAACCGCATCGTTGGTACCGTGTTTCACAAACCCTTCTAAAATAACGGCCTGGTCAGCCTTCAGTTTCCACGTTGCAGCCATTGTCGTTGGCACTGATTGAAAGCGCTTGCGCTGCCGAGCTCGACCGCTTGCCATTTCAGTTCTTAATAAATTAGGGTTTTGGGATAGTCGGTGAGTTGAAACAAGGGGAAGTTTTAGGTCTTTGGGGTATCGAACTAACATACTTAGAAACCCTGCCTTTGTAAGCCATAGGTATTTTCAAGAACGGATGAAGCTTCACCACCTTGGCGTATACTCGTCACAAATATATTGATAACTTCTTCACCTGATGGCCCTGAACTACGTGTTGTCGAACCTGCTCTACTCGCATCTTCAAACAAGTTCACAGTTACATTTGCACCTAGTGACTGCCCCTTACTGTGGTCAACAACTGTTTCATTACCATGTAAAATGGCATGGAAACCACCTTTACCATCAACACCACCATAACGTGGTAAGTTACCTGTATAACCACCACCATCGAAAGAAGCTAAGCCACTCACTTTACCCGCATACATACCACCTGCAGCAATAACAACACCTGCAGCTGCAGCACCAAGTACAGGCCCAACGTAAGGAATATCAGCAAGCGCGTTATATGCTTTCATCGCAGTATCATAGGTATTCGTCCAAATACTTTGTATTGAATTACTCTTTTCATCATCAAGCATGGCAGCACCAATACTCATAGCTGATTTCGCATAGCTCGCTTTTTTACTGTCCATGCCATCAAAGTAACCGCTCATCACGTTAAACAAACTGTCGTATGATTGCTGCATAGTATCGATACGAGTCTTTTCTTCTTTGTCTAACTTTTCTTTATGTTCTTTTTCTTTCTTTTCTCTAGCTTCTTGCTGCTCTTTTTGAATGTTAGTTATGTTTTGTTGGTGCTGTGCTTCGGCCTGCTCCTTAGCCAGCTTATAAGATGCTTCAATTTCAGCGGTTAGTAGGTTCTTATCACGCAGCAACTGGAACTCTTTTTCCATTTGCTGCTGTTGACGTTCAAAGCGACGATTCTCAAGTTCAATTTCTTTACCTTCCAGGGCCAATTGAGCTTCATAAATCTTTTCATATTGTTTTTTAGCCGCATCAACTAGAGCTTGTTGGTCTGAAGAAATTAAATTGGATAAGCCTGTTTTTCCGCCTTTACTCGTTTGTTCTGCTGCAGCTGCTTGAAATTTTGCTTGAACATCCTCAATCCACCCCTTTATACGCTCTGAGGGTAGCGGTTCCATCATAGAGTTATGAAGATCTTCTTTCGCTTGCATAAGGCTATCGAATGCAGTTTCACCTATTTCATCCAGTGTTTTAAAACCCTCAGCATTTCCGAGTTTATTTAACTCTGCCAGTGCCTTTTTCGCAGAATCACCTACACCAGGAATATGCTGAGCAAGCTCTAATACTTTTCTGAGCGGAAATAAAATGCCATTAGTCACCCTATTAGCAAAAGGTACAATCCCTTTGTTTATTACAAAAGCCAGCCCTTGCCATAGCGCTGTCGAAAAACCCATAGCAACGACTTTCGCACCATTAAAAAGAACGTTTAAACCATGAACACCGTCAGCCATTACACCAATACCAGTTGATACTTTTCCTATGACCTGCTGGGCGAGTTTACCGAAGCCACCGGCTTCTTTTGCTGTTTCAACGAAAAGGTCTGATAAGGCACCAACAAGAGGTGCAGTTTCAGTGGCTAGTTTTGTACCAAACGATGATAAAAGCTTTTCTGCTCGGTCAAATGAGTCATTGGCCATTTCAACTTTTGAGGCATCGATTCGACTAAATGTAATACCTAATTCTTCTGCTTCAGTGATCATGGCAGCAATACCATCAGCCCCTAAGTTAAGAGTATTCAGTAATTTCACACCCTCAGAATCAAATAGCTTTTGAGTTAAAAATACTTTTTGGCCTTGCTCGTGTACGCCTTTCATTTTTTCTGCAATGAGGGCAAATTGTTGATCAGGGCTTTTATCCTTTATCTCATCAATTGAGATCCCCAATTGCTCAAGCGCGACAGTCGCTTCACCACTTCCCGTTGCTGCAACTTGCCCTATACGTCTGGTCATTCGCTGTAACCCCATATTGAGGCTTTCTGTGCTCGCACCGGTTTGATTAGCTGCATGCTGCAAACCAATTAAGGCTTCTGTTGATATACCTAAGCGGTCTGCCGTTTTTGCTTGTTGATCAATAAACTCAGCTTGTTTCTTATAAATCGCCGCATATGCAGCAATACTTACTGTTGCAAATCCGGCAATCGCTTTACCTGCCATATTTGAATAGGTGCGAGTCTTAGCTGCAAATAGCTTTGTTTGGTCAGATACATTTTGAATAGAGAGCGTAAACTTTTTATTTGCTTCTACTGACTTATTAAACTCTGTACGGTGCGATCGAGTATCAGCACTTAAAATGACTTTGTGTTCATTGGCCATGATATTTATCCAAACAATTGGTAAATTTCTTCCACCGTTTTCTCACGCTCTTTTGGCCGTTCAACAGCGCTAAGCATGAAATCATTTACGGATTTTATATTTTGTTTATTGGAGCTGAGATAGTTTGTGACTAGCGCTCTAAGCGCCGCTAACTGAAATTCATCGACTTGTGCACCAAAAGGCTCAAGCTGAGCAAATTGCTGCCACTCTATAAATTGAGTTGATGACATATTTAAAAGCATGTCATCAACATTGGTTGCCCCGTTCTTTTGTGCCAACCGCAGGGCAAATCTACGGTTCGGTTGGCCTAAGAGGGGTTTGCGTCTAAGTCTTCTTGAGTTGGTTGCTCAACTTCTTCTAGCTGGGTGTCAGTTTCTTTTGGAATAAAACTAGGCGTTATCCAATCGATACCTGAAATAGCCGCTATTTCGTCCAAAGCAGGTATGACTTTTGAGTGAGGTAGTGTTGCCAAATACATAAGGTCAACATCATTTTGCCAATCAAAAGGCATACGTCCATTGCCCGTTCTCAATGACATGGCAAGCGCCATATACCGAAGCCCCATTAATTCACGAGACTTAGTTACATCATCAGTATCTTCTGCTTGGATACGGCCTAACATGTCATGAATGATCACATAATCACTCGCGCCTAACTCCACGATAAAAAAATGACCAAGCTTTTGCTTGGCCACTAGTCGATGTTTAAAGTTCGGGTCAACTGGCATTGCTCGTTCTGCAAGCCACCTTTTAAGCCATGCAATCATAATTATGCCAATGCCGATTCATCGATAGGGCCGTCAACTTTCACCTTAATTGAGCGTTTTACATGCTCACCAACAGGTGTTTGGTCGCCGACTTCAGTAACCAGGCATCGGAATGACTTTGACTTACTAATTGGCGAAGGAAACTGAAGCTGTAAATACTCTTTCGTGCCGTTATCTAATGCATCAGCAATCGCTTCCATATCACTGTTACCTGGCTCATATTTAAAAACAAACGTGTATTCACCACCATCCTTTAAGCCATAATCATATTCTTTGTAATCATGCTCAGCACCATATGTGGTGTTTTCATGAGTCTCAGCTGTTTTTGCACCTGGCTGAAGGTCAACAATATTGGCAATCTTTTCGCCATATGCTGTACCGTTATCAGTTGAACGATGTAAAGTTACTTTATTGCCTAGCATTGTTTAGTCCTCGTCTTCATATTGAACTTTAAAAAATAAGGTAAGTGATGCAGTTAATGATTCTGGGTCTCGGTCGTACTGAAAACCGACTCTGTAAATAGCATCGACCAAGCCATTTAAGGTGTTATCAGCTCGAATGACAGCTTCAACTTGGCTAGCAAACACATCTAACTCTGTATCCTGTTTACCATTGCTATCTATAATTATTTCAAGTGATAACTGCGCATTGGTGTCAGTATCATCATCAAAATCCCTTACAGACTCACCGCTATCAAAAAACACCGCACTGCATGGCAGCTCTTCTTTGTAAAATTGGGCTGGTCTAAAATCAAACGTTGCTGTAAAAAAGCCAGCTATCAATTGCTTGATGCTGGCCCTAATTTGTTGTCTGGTTGCCATAACTATTTTCTTAATATTCGCGTGTAACGTTTATTTATTTCTTTAGCCAACTCACGGCTATATCGACGTTCAAAGCGCGCTCGCGCATTTTCAAGCCCTCTTTTCACTTCTCGGTGTACAAAGCTTTTACCAATTTCAGTGGGTTGAAGTGGGTACCTTTTCTTACCATAACGTTTAACTCCCACCCTCTTACCGTATTTGCTTGTGACAATAAATCCACCATCCCATTCATAGGGCCCTAAGCTCAAACCGGTATCGGTTTCTTTTGCGCCGGCAACGACAGCGTTAATAGCGCGGGTCCTTGCAGTAATGATAATCCGCAATTTTTTAGGGCTTGCACGGCGTGTTGATGTACGCTTTCGCAGCACCTTCTGAGGCACAGCTAAGGCAATAGCAGACTCTTTAACAGCTTCTTTTCTAATTGAGGTTAGTCCACGATTCAGAACAGATTGGACAGCACGATCGCCTTCTTTGGTGATGCGCTTTAAATCTCTGCTTAACTCGTTCATCCCATAAGTAAGCTGTTTATGGTTTATATTAATAATGGTCATAATTACCCTGGTACCACTATTAGGTGAGTAACGTTGCCATGCTGGCGCTTAGTAACATACTTGTATAACTTCCCTGAAATGGTCAGTGTATCGTGACGCTGCAGATTAAAACCGGCACTCTGGGGAGTGATAAAAATATGCTGATTTGAGTCAATATCAGCCCATTGATATGCATTGATATCTAAAAACCCGATAACCTCAATGCCATCAATTACACTAACATCAGTAAAATCAGCAAAAAATACATTGGTCAGATCTGCATTAAGGTCATCGGAAAAGTTCATTTACTCTTCACTCTCTGGACCAAATGCAGCATCAAGATCTGCATCTTCCGACGAAGGCTCTTTCACCTGAGTGGTGACTTTATCATTTACAATTTCGCCTTTACTTGCATTCACAAGTTCCTTGGCCAGAGTTTCACGAATCGAGATAATCGTTGGTTTCTTTTTATCTTTGCCAGGATAAATACTTTCACCATTGATACGAATACCGCGGTCAACGCGGAAATTAACTTTTTTAACTGTTTGCTTTGCCATGATTTATACCTTTTTAAAAAGTAAAAGGCGCCAATTGGCGCCATATTACAGGGAGATTAAGAGCCGTAGCTGAATGCTTGGGCGTGGCGAACCGCAACATCAACGTCTTGGAAAAGACGCATTACTAAACCACCAGATTTAACTTTAGTGGCGCGGTCAGGTACCACATCAAGCGCCCCCCACATACCAAACATAAGCTGTGAGAAGTCACCAAATAAGATAGAACCTGCATCCATTTGAGTACCAACGACACCTTGATAACCATTTACACGGTTATCATCACCCCACAAGAACTTAGCCGTGCCTGCTGCCTTTTCTGTGGTTTTTAAAGTGCCACGCATACTTGGGCGCATTAAGTAAGCCATGCTTTCTGAATCTGCATTTGCTTCTGCTACATCAGTTTCAAACTCAACAATTTTTGCCCAGTTAACACCACCTGTTAAATCAACTGCGCCAATGCCTGCAGTGTTGATAATACCTGTTGGCTGATTCGCAGCACCTGTACCTTTAATACCAGCGCTATCTAATGCAAGCGCTAAACCTTCCATAATATCGTTACGAACCAACGCTTCGATATCAGGGGTAGATTGGATCATCATACGGCGGGTCATTGGCACTGCAGTAGCAACTGTATGCGGTGACATTTGAACCGTTGTAAAGCTAAGATCTGAATCAGTAGCTTCACCATCTTCACCCACCCAATAAAATGTCGCTGAGCCAGCATGCTTAGGAATATCTAAATTACCTACTAAACCACTCATATATCGAGCACCTAAACCACCCAGCATTGCTTTTGCCCGTAAAGCTTCAATAAACAGTTCACTGTGTAGCTCAGTAGCAATTAACTCGGCCCCCTTACCTGTAGTTCCTGCAGCCTGTTGGCGCATTAGCATCTGACGTTCTAACTGCTGACGAATACCAAAACCCAATGCTTCCGGGCTTACATAACAACCATCTGGATCTTTACCAGTGCGCTCAGCAATGGCATTTGATAGTTCACGCTCTAGGCCTGCTTGCTTAAAGTTCCCAGTTGCAACCGCACGAAATAACTTAAGAACGCTATAACGCTGCAGGTCCTTTTGCTCAACCCCCAAGTCAAACACTGTTGACTGTGCATCAGGTGCATTACGCTTGTTTTGTAGCTCACGCAATAAGGCCGAATTAAACTCTTCAAACGATTTACCATCACGGATACATTCGTTCGCAAGTGTTTCAGCACCATATTGAGAACCGGTCTGCGCTATACGCTGAGCATCATTTACTGGGGCACTAAATGGTGCTTGTTGCTGTGAGCGCGGCTGTGTTTGTTGATTAGGAGCCGGAGTTTGACGAGTTTCATCTTCTGCCGGGGTGATGTCATCTAGGATTTCGTTCTCATCCATTTTGATTGCCTCTCTGATATTGACATTATTGCTATTTTCATCTGAACGACCCACCCCGACAGTGGGGTCGGCTGGTACAGAAACGGAAGATATTTCCATAGGTTGCCACTTGGTGATCCGATAATGCTCGTTATCACCTTCTCGCTTGGTTAGCGTGGCTTCTAAAATGCGGTAACCAACACTGATATTGGTGCGTATGCTGTCTTGCATATCTATCAGTAATTGCTCACCTAAAGGATTTCGCGATAATTTTATTTCAGCGTAGCCTCGGCCATTTTCTACCCAAGCCTTAGTGATTACGCCTCGTTGGTCTTGCCAATTGTGATCACATAAAAATGGACCATTTTGTTCTATTCGTGATAAATCAACTTCATCTACCTCATGACCCAATGTTTCAAACCAGCCCCAGCGTTCAACTTCGTACTCACTTGAAAATGAAATTGTGACTGTGCGCTCTTCAACATTGATGCTGTCTTGCTCAACTTCTGCAAAGCGATAGGCAATAGGACACTTACCGCCGACCAACATGTCACGGGTAATTTGATTAACTTTCATATTATTCCTCGTCTTCTTTTGGAGGGGGTTCGTTGGCCTTAACCGATGAGCCTTTGATCAGGCCGATAGATTGAGCTAATTGAATGTTGTCGCCCATTAGCTCTAAGAAGTTTTGCCAACCCTCAGCGAGTTCTTGTGGATCAAGGCCTTTGTCTTGAAGAACTTCCATAGGGTTAACAGTGAAGTTTTTATAGCTTTCTGAAATTGCTTGTTCGTCTTTGAGTGGGTCAACCCACTGCCACCGACGGCCATAAAATTGATAATGATTTGCACGCTCTAGATCATAAGCATACAAACCTTTAATTTGATTTCTAATGAGTGCGTTACGAAGCCAGCGCTCATAAATAACATTCTTGATTTGGCTGATATACCAACCTTGCAAGCGTTTCCAATGTTCACGGTCTTCAATGACAGCTTGCCTTAAGGTTGACCAACTAACACCTTCAAAGTCGTTTGCTAGAACATTGTAATTTGCATCTACCCCACTTGCTGCACCACGCAAGATTGCTTTTTGAAAATCACCTGTTGAATCATCAGGCATGTCAAAGCGGCTTTCTCTAGCTTTAAAACCATCTGGTACCACATTACTTTTACCTGGTTCGAGTTCCTGAATAAACTCGCCATTCTCCCAATTTTCGTCATCTTCAGGAGGCGGCTGATCCGGGTCCCGCTCATATATAAGCATATTGCTTGCACCGACTCGTGCACTAACAAGTGTTGCTTCACGAAAACCACGAATGTCATGCATATCTAGTAGCGACGCATGGGCCCAGGGCACGCCTCGAGTTTGACCTGGGCGCCACATAGGGAATGGCAATACAATCTCATCTGCAGGCACCCGAATATATCGTCTACCGCCCGTAGACCACGTATATTCACCTGGATGATTGGTAAGAATATGGTACGCAAGGTGACGACCAAAGCCGTCCTGCTCAACCCCCATTTTAATTACATGGCCATTAGACAGGACTTTATAGAGATTAACATCGAGCAAGTCAGCTTCTATAAGCTGAAAAGCATAACCAAACTTATTAGGTGCGTTGTCTATATGCCTGATCAACATATCACCATCTTGGCTAACGGTCTTCGCTATCAATTGGTCAGCTTCGGTCATATTCATACGACCAGATATTTCGCAAAAGCCTTTACGACAAAACTCTTTATAAGCTAACTCGACAGATTTATTCGCATCCTTATCAAGCTCTCCTTGCGCATTTCGTATCTGCGATTGAAGACGAAAGCCCTTATCCCCGACAATATGCGTTTGCACCATGCCAAAGTACTTTTTGATATACCCAACATCCTCACCTGCAGATCGACTTGCAGCTCGTAAGCGCTCCACATCTCTTCGCAAGGTTTCATCAACACTTAAACCATAACCGATAGGGTTTTTAAACAAACGATCAGATTTAGATGCAGCATAGCGTTTTTGTGCCGCAATTTGTTGAGGTGATAACTTACGTGCAGCTTGCTCTGGTTGTTCGTAATCACGAACTTCAGGCGTTTGTTGCTGATTGTTATCACCACGCCCCAGTATCTTATCCAATAAACCCATAATCTTTACCGAAACCTAATTGAACGTCGGCGAGTGATTTCACCGCGTGCTACTTTTTCGTTATGAACTTTCCAGGCGTAGTCATTTTCAAACTTCTTTAGACTCTCAAATGGAATGCGCGACAAGCTACGACCGTCAATACTGTAGTTTTCATGATCAGTTAAAACCCGCCCTTCTAAGCGCTTACGTATTGCAACTAACATTTTTTCGTTATGAGTTAATACAGTGCTTGTCTGAGCTGCTGTTGGATCAGCTTTAACTTCTATGCGTCCTTCATTTAACTGATAGTTCTCACCATGTAACGTTTGGATTAAATGCCAGGTGTAATGCCCTGCTTGAATAGCTGCGCTATCAGCTGAGCTCATGCTTACAATTACTTCGCCTGCGGCAAAGGTTGCATCAATTGATACTCGGTTTTGTTCTGATAAGAGAACATACTGAAATTGAGACACATCGCCTTCATCGCCAGTAAATTGAGCTGTCCAAACAACTTTGGTACCAGCAATGATGCTCTTTGGTTCTGACATAATTAATGACCTGAAATGAATCCTGAACCACGCCCAGCGCGCTGACTAGAACGCTTGGGCTTCGTTGGTTTCTTAACTAATTCTGTTTCTTCTTGCTGAGGTGCAAATAAATCTATCTGAGACAAGCGTTGCTCTAGCAAGTCCCAATCTTTAGGTTTTTTAGTGTGAACTTTTGTGGCCATTGCCGCATGCAATGCATAAACTTCGCAGTCTAACGCTTCATTTCGACGGCCTGATTTAACTTGCCAAATTCGAGCACCACGTAAGTTTCTTGATGGCGCTTTTATTTCCGATGTAACCTGCTCCCAATAATCGACTCGGGCATCTGAATAGCTATGCATATAAGCACTTGTCCCATTTAGCCGTTTAGAGATCAGGTCTTTTGCTTTGTGCGTCCCAACCATATAAACCTGCACGCCATGTTTATCAGCTTTAGTAGCCTTACGCGCATTGTTATGGTCTAGCTTTTGTGGCAAACGAAATATTTCTCGCTTGCCGTTATCATGGCTATCGCCCTTGCCTGCCATAATTAAGATACGGCGATGTTTAGCGCTACGGGTTCTTACCCAATGATAGACAGAGTGGTTCGTAGAGCCGTCTGATGAATCAATAGTTACTGCGCTTAAATGTAAGTTTGCAAATGACTCATGCTGAAAACCACTAAATAAGATTCCGTCCAATTCTTTCCAAACAGGGTCATTTTTATCTGCAGTATCGCCGGCTATTTCTCGCCAAAGCATTAGCCAGCTTTCTTCATTCCTGCCAAATGCCCTGATGATAATAGCAAGTCTGTCATGCTGAACATCGATACCAGCAGTAACAATCAGCCCACCTCTTGGGCAAACTAACTCAGGGTAGTCTTCCGCCTTTTCTTGCAACTCCTCATGGTTAAGTGAGTCTTTATCCTTGTACTCATAAGGCTTACCAAGCTTTGAGTTTTGAAAAACAATACGCCCATTCTCATCCCCTAACCTCGCTTCGTACTCAGCTTCTAAGTAATCACGAACAATACTGGCTATTGATGAGCCTGGAATACATACGTACAGCTCAGACAAATCCTTAAAGGTTTCAACTACACCATCATTTTCAACAGTGGCTACCCAGCCACAAAACTCATCACCCGCCTCTTTTGCATTTTTGCAGGTGTTAAATATATTCTGCTGACGCTGCCAATCAGACCAGGCCGACCCACAATGAGGACACGCATATAAAGCTGACTCTGGTATGTGGCGCCCAAAGATGGGATGAACCGGGCCATCTTCTTTTTCGATCCAGCTCACATTTTCCCAATCAAGAATGTGTGACTCGCCACATTCATGACATATGATCGGTAATACTCTTTGCGAACCTAAGTTAACGTAGTGCTCAACTTTTGATAGGCCAGCAACACTTGGGGTTCCACCTAACACAAACTTACGTTTTCTAAAGCGCTTGTTCCGTTCTCTTGCCAAGCGAATAGCATCACCTTGATCACCTACGCTGTCATTTGTGTCATCGGGTTCTTCAACGACAACAACTGGCGAAGGTGTCGACTTAACGTTAGAAACAGAGTTAGAACCAAATACCTTAAGTGAACCACCAGGAAAGTTCTTTTTATTGTTTCGATTACCCGACTTACGGCTTGTTGATACATCAACACGCTTTGCTAGCTCAGGCGTCGCCTCGACGCAAGGTGTAAATTTCTCTTCCATGAAGTCAGTCGCTTTAGAGTCTTTAGGGAACAGACCCAACATGCGGCTTGGTTCTACACATATATTTTTAGATAACCACCCACATAACAGCATGGTCCAGCCAATTTGAGCGGCTTTAGTTAACCCAATGAACTCAACATGCTCATTATCTAAAGCATGCATTACGCCCCAAAAGTAAGGAACAAAGTCAGCGTTATATAAACCTGAAAAGTCTGAATCTTCAGCTGGTAGCCTAAAGTAAGTTTCTAACCACTCTTTGGTTGGTAAGCGCTCTACTGGCAACCACCCATCAGCTACCTCTTTGATAAGATCGTCAAGATTGGAACTGGAAATCTCCAATAACTCGGCAGGTAGACTCAACGATTCCATTAATAGATTCACGGTCTATCGATACCTCATACTGATCTTCAATAAGTGCAATGATTTTATCCACTGAGTTTTCATATTCAGACTTAGCAATAATGGTCCACTGGTCCATTGCATCGCGAACTTGAGTTCGGTCTAAAACAAGTTTGTGTTCTTTGAAAAGTTCGAGTTCTTTCATTTGCGCGCTAGCGATTGCTTCGCGCGTTTTTGCTTCATCAAGCTTTTGACGATGAGTCGTTGGCGTGCGCCCAGCGGCTTTTTCGCGCAAATCGCGAATATATGCCAAACGAATTTCTTCCAATGAATTTACTTTGTGGTCTAGCTTCAAGCGTGAGAGCACATCACGAAGTTGTCGCTCTGAAATATCCAGATGTTCTGCAATTTCAACTTGATTCAATTTGAAACCTAACTATCTAATATCAATGAAAAACCGGAACCCCCTTATAGGAAGTTCTAGCTGTTAAAAATTCGCGAGTTTAGCTTCGTATACAGGGTATTGCTCAAAGGACCCGTGAATATATTTTTCAAGTGAGCAAAGAAATTAATGACCATCTGAATCAGCCTGGCATAACAGCTGTGCATGGTCGCTTTGTTGTAGCGCTTCCATTCTTGCACGATGGAACTCTCTATCATCTTCATGCTTGCGCGCTTCACGTTCATCACGCTTATGTTGAAACCACGCATTAACTAAGAATGTTAATGCTGCGAATATAATCCCCAGTAATATAGCCCACTCATTCAAGCTAAATATCCCTCCAGCTGCAGTGCCTAAGCTTGCGCTGTAGGTCGTTACACTGACGGCCTTTTGCATAGCTATATCACTTGTTTCTATTCGCATTGTTCCACTCTCGCGCTCTTAATAGCTGCTCATTGCAGGTATCAATAACGGTCTCTAAATACACTGTGTACTGACTGTGGGATGTATTGTCTCCAACAGCTTGAATACTAACCTCACAGGGTTTAATGAATTCATTAGGCATCTGTACAAACTCATACTCAGTTTGTACGACTGTTTTGATTACAGGCTCTAGCGTTGGCGTACTTGAACACGCTGATAACAGCGCTAGGCACACAGTCATTAGCCCAGTTCTTAGTTGTTTCATTAGTCGATAGCCTTAATGCATCAAGTTGTGAGTTAGTTGTTTGAAGCTTAATTTCGATAGAGGTAAGTTGTGCTTGGTGCTTTGCACGAATTTGTTCTAGTAAAGTGCGCTCTTTTAGTAATCGCTTATTTTGCTTCTCAGCATTCACTAAGTTGTTAGCAAGCATCTCAACCTGATTCTTATAGCTTTGAATAGTGCCGAGTAGCTGTTCGTTACTATCACGCGCTTCATCAAGCTCAGCGCTAACGCCCACATATCGAAACACTGATATCGCAAGCATCACTCCCAAGCCTGAAAACAATACTTTGTTTAAACTAAACATTGCTAAGCTCGCTTAAGCATAACTGGCGCTCTGCTTCACGACGCTTAATTAAGCCCGGTAACTTCTGGCCATCAGCGTAAACCCAACGCGATAACTCATTACACGCTTTCACTCGTTGGTCCTTGTTCAAAAGTTTTAATAACGTGCTACTACGAAAGTTCCCAGCACCCACGTTGTAATGAAATGACAAGTAAGCAGCATGTTCGCTTGCAGACATCGATACGCTAACAGCTCTTAGCAGTTGCTTGTTATGTTCGCCTAAGTCTTTAGCAAACAAACTTAAACATTCGTTCTCTGTGTAGTTCTTGCCAAGCTCAGCTGTCGCTGTGTGACCAAAGCAAGCGGTAACCACACCAACAGGATCGACATAGCCCGTTCTTACCTCACCTTCAAACTGTGCAATCGTAACGCCTGCAAGCGCAAGTACACCGGTAACACCAGCTGCTAATAGCTTGTTTACTTTCATAAGGGCCTCAAACGAAAAAACCCGCTCAGGCAAAACCAAAGCGGGTCAACAACAGGAACGTGAGCTAAAAAGCAGAAACAAAAAAGCCCAAGGCGTTAACCTCGGGCTTTATGTTGTAGCTTTGCTAAGCTTACCTGGATCAGTATAGTTTCTGTCTAGACAAAAGCAATAGTTTTTGAAAAAAAGATCTAAGCCGCTTTAATAAGATCGCAAGCTACCCAGCTAACTATCTCACCCACTATCGAAGATACCTTATCCTTATTAATTTTAGTGCTCTGTGCAATCACTCTACAGCTCAAACCCAAGCTAAAGTACTGGCGGGCAATAAGCGGGTAAGTAGGATCTAAATGCCGCATTCTCGCAATACTGGCATCAAGCACCTGCGCATAGTCATCTTTAATCACTAAAGGGCAACCGTTAATGTCTAGCTTCACAGAACGCGATGTAACGAGGTTTTGAGACTTAAGCGTTGGTAAGTTCTTCTCTCTCGCCCACAGGCCCCATTGTGCTAAATCGTTTTCAGCCTGTTCTCTTAGTTCTAATTGCATCTTACATCCCCGCCGCAAAATAGTTTAAAACATTGGTGTCATACTCACTTTTACCGTGACACACAACCATGACAGCTACAGCCCCTGTATTTACTGGTATTGTCATACTGTCATACTGTGTCATAGTGTTTTTACATACATTAGTAAGTAACATTATTAAATAGAATATAGATATCAGATGTGTCCGCTCGCACGCGCGCGCGTATGTGTGCGTGAAAACACCGTGACACACTGTGACACTATGACAAAGCCTTATATGGCAAGGGCTGCAAGTGGTCATGGTAAATGTCACTGTCACACTAAAATAATTATCTAGCATCCCAAAACCCCTTTGGCGGAAAATAAAACGCAGGCCGCTTACCTTTTATAAGCTTTTTCTTTTTCTCAAAACCAAGTCGATGCATAATTTGGCCAACACGTTTTTGTTCAGGTGGGCGCATGGCGTGAGCATCCATACCTAGAGCTTCTTCCATAATTTCGGCACAGGAATAATCCGAACGCATATTTTTAATAAGCCATTTGTAGATAAGCTCCTCCCATACATCGGAGTCGAATCTATCCTCTTGCTGCTCTTCAAACAGGTGTTTGTATTCATCAGTAGGCCACCAAGGTGTCCCCTCATTTAATAAGTGAACAGCCTCGGCCCATAACTGATCTCTATCTCGCTTTATGGCCTCTTGGCATATCTTCGTACACATCACAGGCCAATAGCGCCGGTTACCCGTTGAGTCTTTTAAATACCTATCTTGGTTTGTGGTACCAATAAAAACACACTGGCGCGGGAATTCTTGAACCATGCGCCCATAACTAGGGCGATACCTATCAACCTGCGAACCAAAGAACTGTTTAGCTTTGGTGTTTTCAGCCTTATTAAAGGCATCAAGTTCTGCAAGTTCAATTCCCCACATCCCCTGCATTTGTTGAAACGTATCTTTTTCACCTAAAGCCATCGGGGTATCAGTAAACCAGTCACCAAATAGGTTGTGACACATTGTCGATTTACCCAACCCCTGTAAGCCCTCTAAAATCAACACCGAGTCAACTTTTACAGGTGGCCGCATTACCCGAACTACAGCAGAAACCAAAAAGAATGTGCCAACCATAGCCGCGTAATCAGAGTCTTCTACACCTAAATAATCATGCAACCACATAGCCACTCGCGGCTGACCATCCCACGTTATTGACGTTAAATAGTCCTGAACAGGATGAAAGGCATGCTCTTCTGAATGAACCAAAATAGCACCAAGTACATCACTGGGTTTGGGTGTAAAACCATAGCTTTCAGATAAGTAAATACGTAAGCGCTCTGTATCGGCATCTGTCCATTCACCAAGCTTTGCCATTTTAAACGGCGGTAACTTACGCTTAATGATCCGATAGCTAAAATTGCAATAACCTAAAACCCCATCAAAAGCAGGATCATGTTCTAAAACCAACTTTGTATTACTGATATTCGCTTGCGGATTGCCAGCATTCGTTCTTTGGAAAAGCCGTTGCCACGGCTCATCCCCCAGTGAACGCTCCCGCGCGTCAGCGTTTTTCGGCGGAGGGTTATCACCATCATTAGCGCTAGGCTTATCAACAACAGCAGATAGCTGCTTTTTAACCTCAGCTAAACCTGCACTTACATGTAAGTCATTCCAATCTGTTAAAGAACGCGAGGCCATCAAGCAGCCTCCTTATTTAAAATACCAGAAAAATCTGGTGCAGCAACAAGGCCATTAACCGCAGCTGCTGCTTCATTCGCTTTAGTGATGCCTGGGTTACCTTTTGTATTAACGTCGTTATCTGCACAAAACAAAAAGGTCTTATCTTTTAGCTTTTCAGAAAATGCCAAAGCCACAGGTAACAAATTACCCGCATCAAGGGCCACCGCACACGGCCAGCCAGTAGCCATATGAATGCTCGCGCCCGTTGCATACCCTTCACAAACAGCCAAAATATTACAGCTACTTGCTTTACCAATAAAATGAAACAGCCCTGATTTACGGCCATGCTTTAAAAATAACTTGGTACCAGTATTGTTGATTACTTGGATGTTCCAAATCTGCTTATTAATATCAATCAGGGGAATGGCCAGACTGCCACGCTTGATATGTAAAAACGAAAAGTCCCGACCTTCATCTTCGCTAGGTAAAGTATCAAAGAAGGCTTTTATCTCTTTACCACCTTCAACTAACTCAGTAGTAAAGTTATCGCGAATAATCAAAATAAACGACTTTTTAAAACCTAACACCCCATAGGCATTTACTTTTTTATCGCTTAAGTACTTATTTGATTTTATCGGTATAGTGAAGTTTTCAATGATATATTTGGAAAAGTCGCTAATTACCCCATGCCAACGCTGGCGCGCTGCTTCTTCTTCTGCTTCTTTCGCTTCGCGCTCTTTTGCTCGTTTAGCGTAATCAGCGTTGAGTTTGGCTTGTTGCTCAGCCGTCATAGGTTCTCGGCTAAATGTAAAGCCCTTATCTTTAGCCATGCCGATTACAGTACCAATCGTAACACCGCCACCCGCTTTTACGCTGCGCCACATGCTTTTAACATCACTTGGCTTATACCGTTTACCGCCAGCGCTCCACGAATCAAAAATATCAAAGCCTGCATCGGCAAACTCATTTTTAATGCCCATGGCAATCCTAACCCAGCTATCGCGATCTAAATTTGGGTCAAGATACTGCAAAGCGTCTTGTACATCTTGTAGCGTTGCCTGCTGCATAATCAAAATTCCTGTTAAAAAACGCTTCCCTAAATTAGTATGTTTAGCGACCAAACCAACAAACTAAAATAAGGAAGCTGAATATGTATAAATACCGTCTTTACTACTTGTGTGGAGAGGGAGACATGACCCCAAAAACATATGCATCAACTAACCCTGTGCAAGTGGGTGATGTGATTGAACTTGAAAATGGTTTTTATCATCAAGTAACTCAGGTTCTTCAACAAAAGACAGGCGTTCGCCTTGATCTGTCCAAATCTGCTCAATCTGCTGATGAGGCAGAACTTCTAAGAGAGCAACTAGAACACCCCCTAAAGTTCTAGCAGCCTCTTTCGAGACTTCTAATTCACTAAATTTTGTCAGCGGCCACATAAGTCTTGCTTGTGTATCAACACCAGCCTGATGAATTCCCATACTACTTACCCAAACAGCAGCCCTAACCTTTTGTTCTAATGTCGGCTTTGGCACAACAGTTTTAAGTTCGTGTAGCTTGCCAGGGTTAGGGTTCAACAAATTAGCCAACACAACTGGATTGATATTGCGTAATTTTTCTAATAGCTCAATTTCAGTCATTTTGAGGCCTTATGGTTTTCATTCGCCACAACAAGCTCTGTCAGAGTTGAAGGCAGTAAATCCTCATAACGTTTCGAAAACACAGCTTGCGTAATGCCTAACAACCCCTCACTTGGATAAAGACAAATCTCGCTATTCATATCGTCTTTATTGAAATGAGTTACCAGAACAACCAAATTATCCTTACGCAACAGCTCATCAATATTATTGCGCACTAGATTAGCCACATGCGGGTCTAATTTTTTTAGTGCAGAGCGTAAACGATCAAAGAGTGGGGTTACTGCAGAAGTATCAACAGTAAAACTAAGCCCAATTCCGCCAACAGCCATAAATCACCTGTATAAAAAAACATATATTCGTTTAGCTAAATTCCTTAATGCTGAATGGCTAATCTAAAAGCTCAACAACACAGGAACCAAACCATGAAAACAATCCAATCAAGCAGCTTGTTTTGTATCCTCTGGCGGATAAATGTCAGGTCTCAACTCATGACGAGAAACGCCCGTCACTCTCTCAATCAAAATAACTTTATCTGGGGCCACTTTGCCGGTTCTTAGCCAATTAGAAATATTTTGCTGGGAAGTATTAATTGCATTTGCAAGTTTCACTTGACCACCTAGCGCGGCAATGGCTTTTTGTAATGCTGGATGAGTGCTCATTTTAATACCTATTTTTGTATAACCTTCGCATAGCATACAACTTAAATTGTATTTTACAACAATTTATATTGTTTTTTATTGTACAAATTATTTTGTAAACTAGCTAAAAAGAACATAGCCAATACTTATGAACACTTTAGCTCAACGTTTAAACTACGTTTTAAAGGAAAAAGGACTAACACAAGAACAAGTTGCTACAGCTGTAGGTTCTAGCCAGCAATCGATTCAGGGAATTTGTGCAGGGAAAACCTTAAAACCAAGAAACCTTCTCGCTATTGCTCGATTTTTAAACGTATCTGCTGATTGGTTAGAATCAGGCGATGGTTTAATGAGCCTTTCGGAAAGTAATACATTAACTATTTCTCAGCATAAATCTGATGTTCCTCTCATTAGCTGGGTTCAAGCGGGCGCTTGGAGTGAGATATGTGAGGCGCTCCAACTGTCAGAAGTCGATGAATTTTATCCATGCCCGGAGAAACATAGTAGTCGCACCTTTGCTTTACAAGTCGTAGGCGAATCTATGTCACCTGATTTCGTTAATGGAGAAATTATTTTTGTGGATCCAGAGGTTGAAGCAAGAAATGGTTCCTGTGTCGTTGTTAGACAAAACGGTAACTTAGAAGCTACCTTTAAACAGCTCATTATTGATGGAAGCCAAAAATACCTTAAAGCACTAAATCCAAATTGGCCTAAACCTATAATTGAGATGCTACCGGACGCAACAGTCTGCGGTGTTGTAATTGGTAGTTACAGAAAAAGAATTTAATCAACATAAAGGATGTGAATATGAGAAAAGTTATAGCTTTAGCGTTATGCATTATTACAACAATGGCTCAAAGTGCTGAAATGAGAAATGTCGAATGGGGCATGACTGTAGATGAAGTAAAAAAAGCTGAGACAGCAAAATTTATATTAGAAAAAGACAACATGATTGGTTACACCGATAAACTTAATGGTGACGAAATTTTGCTTGTCTATTATTTCACAAGCGGAAAGCTCGGTAAGGGTGTAATTAAATTTGATAACAAAAGAGTTAATAACAATGGTTACATTACAGACTTCAAATCTATTAACTCTTTACTAACAAAGAAGTATGGTCAGCCAATAGAATCCAGAGAGTTATGGGCTAATGATTTATATAAAAATGACCCTCAACACTATGGCACAGCACTCGCAACAGGTTCTTTGATGAAATACAGTAAATGGGATCTAGATAAAACTGAAATTTATCACACTGTAACAGGTGAAAATTTCAAAGTCTCCCATGCTATTGAGTTTTCAGCTAAGAAACTTGGCAAGGATATAGAAAAACAGAGGGAAAAGGAGAATCTTGATAAATTATAACCCCTCATTCAAGACTATTCTCAACCGCCTATTGGCGGTTTTTTTACGCCCATCAAAAACAAAAATACAATAAAAATTGTATTTTTGTTGACAGCAACAATTTTTCTTGTATCTTTAAATGACAAATTTAATTGTTATTTAAAGCCATGAACCCATTACGCACAGAAACTGGATACCAGCTTGACGATATGCACGTAAGTGCAAAGCCCCATTCTCGCTTACCTGCACAGCAAGCACGTACGCTGCTGCTCGTAGCAAAGGGGCTAACACAAAAGTCTATTGCTGAATCATTGGGTGTAAAGCCCACCACAGTTCGCCAAGCCTGTAATGAGCTCAGCTTCAAGTTTAACACCCATTCAATGCGCCAAACGGTACACCAAGCAATTAAGCAAGGTGTGTTGCGTTACACCATGTGCCTAGTGCTTGTGTTGTTAAGTGCAACTAACAGTGACGTTGAGCGCAGTTATCGAACCATTCGAGTTACCCGAACTGTTCGCACCACCCGTTTACGCCGACTGCGTGAACTGCAAAACGACTTACTAGCAGCCTAAGGCCAAGGAGAGTGAATATGACCAAAGTATTTATATTCCCAACAGCACGCAATAACGCAGCAACAGCCCCGTTATTACACAAGCTAAAACAAGCTCAAAAGGCCAGCCCTTTTGAATTAGTGATCCCAAATTTAAAAGCAGCTAACAACCCTACACCAGAGCCACCGCCACAAGCGGCCTAAAGCAAGTTTTCACAGTTCGCTGGTACGCACTTGCCCAACCAAACCAGCCGAGTGGTTGCCGTAAGCAACTAAAACAACACAACAGGAAAAGGAAAAAGCTATGTTAAACGTATTCACATCACTGGTGATCAACCAGCTTAAACAACGCATTAACTTCATGAACCAACGCATGCATGGTGAAGAGCTACGCATTTACGAGTCAGGTACCAAATACTGCTTAATCATTTTATTTGATATCAACAACCAAGTAGTGCTTGGCTCAATCGCGTTAAATGCTAGCGCCCGCCGTGATTTATGCATGACTAAAGCCTTTTTAAGCCTGATTGAAAACACACGCATCCCAAAAGCAGTTTTGGCAGCATGAAACCGCTTAAGAAAGTCCTATCAGCAATGCTATTCATCACGTTATTAATCGCATTGCTGATTTTTGAACAGAACCTAGAAAGCTGGGTTTAACACCAGGATAAACACCATGAGTAATCACCCTTTATCAGTCGTAGATGCAATCGATCACTTAGTTGCGGCTTATAACCAAGAAGTTGCTGAATTTGACCAAATGGTTGAAAACGAACAACAGCTACAAATACAAAATGACAAGCTTACTGCTTTGGTAAAAGACTATGAGCAAGGTGCTGCAGTTGTTCTTAAAAATGCTAAAAATGCCGATCAACAGCTGGCGCAAGCACAAAGAGAATGCGATCAAGCATTAGCTAAAGTAAAAGACTTAACAATTACGTTATCTGCTTATAAAGAAATAGCCGGCACACCTAAAAAGCTACGCGACAAAATAAAAAGCTATAAAGACAAGCTAGAAAGCCAGCGCTTAGCGACTGAGCAACAAAAGCGCCTTTATCAGAGCGAACGTAAAACAACGGCCCAGCTTAAAACCGAAATAAGCGAACTTAAAAATCGTTTAGCAGCCGCTGATATAGTGCAAATCTACCGTGGCGATACCGACATTATACAAACTTACCCGTATCACATTGGTGGCATGGTTGAGGGCCATGATGCAAGGCAAACCCCACTACTCTACCTACACCAAAGTGGTCGTGGTGGTTTAATCATCCTCAACAAAGATAATGAAGCCGAATTAGTCGAAGCCCCTAAAGGTGGCTTACGCCCGAAAAAAGATACCTTAGAGCTCTGTGGTAACTGGTTACGCCGTGTTAAAGCCAATAACTGGGAACTAACAGCTACAGACTTACTTACTTTAAGCAATGAAGATGAACAGCTTTGAGCAAGCCACGCTTGAAACCCTGGTCAGCTTTAAAGCTAAGGACCAAAAAGAGATCAGCCGCTTACTAACTAGCAAAAAGCTTCAAAAAGAAGCCTGCCAACTGGTTAAAAAATGGAACGATAAACGTCAACAATTGGGCTTAGTCCCTTGGACATAACAGGAAACACCATGAATACAGAACTCAACGATGTCATGCTCGACCTAGAAACTATTGGCCAACATTCGAATGCGGTGATCGTATCAATAGGTGCCGTATTCTTTAACCCACTTACAGGCAATATTGGTGCAGAATTTTACCAAGTCATCGACATAGAAGATGCCATGAAATACGGCGAGGTAGATGGCTCAACACTTAAATGGTGGATGAAAAAAAGCGATGAAGCCCGTTCTGTGTTCAATGTACACGACACTATGCCGCTAAAAGATGCCCTTCTCGAATTCAACGAATGGATGTACCAAATCGAAGGGTTTAGAAATCGTGTTGTTTGGGGTAATGGCGCCACATTCGACAACACCATTCTAACCAACGCCTACAAAGCCACCAATATGACAAAACCATGGCATTTTAGAAATGATCGTGACGTTCGCACCATGGTTGATGTTGGCCGTCGAGTACTTGGTATTGACCCTAAAAAATCAAATGCATTTAAAGGTAACCCACACAACGCATTAGATGATGCAAAACACCAGGCTAAATACATTAGCGATATCTACAAACAGATATCACACTGCCATTCAATCTATTTGAAACAGTAAGTTATGCACAAATTTAAACGCAACTGCGTGGCCCAACAACGGGCCCGTATACGTCAATACTATCAACGTAAAAAACAGGCTGAGAAACAAAAGGAGGCATCATGGCCAAAAGCAAAACACAAATAACAGCCGGCGATGTATTCAACAATTGGACAGTGCTAACTGAGCAAGCATGTGGCCAATACTTTTTATGTCGCTGTATTTGTGGCACTGAGCGTTCAGTTAAAAAAGGTAACTTAGGCAGAGTACTTGGTTGTGGCTGTGTTCGTAAGCCTTATAAAAAACGAAGCGCTACACCTAAAACCAAAAACAAACCAATCACGGTGAGTATCGCAAAGCAAACTTCACCTAAGAAAGACGCTCCGCGAGCAGTTCCTTATAGCGAGCGTCAAAAATCAGCACGAGAAAAGTTAGAAGAACGTTTAGATGATTACCGACTTGAGCGGGAACTCAGTGAACTTTGGGCTGCATAATGGGTAATTTAATCACCATGCCAAAGGCCTGTATTAGCTGTCAGGCCTATAAGCACATTGGTAAGGCAGATGATAAACACTGCCCTCACATAGATAGATACGGCCAGCAGCAAACTAAAACTCGCTATGGCCAATGCCAAGTACACAAAACCCAAGTGTTCATCACAGAGCTTTGTAACCAATATCAGCAAGAGCCATTTATAGAAGTGGTTGATGCTGATAATAGGCCTGAGGCAAAACAGCCAAGGCAAGAATGTTTATTGTTTTAACTGTAGGTGACTTATGAATGACCTAGATAAAGTGATTGATAAAATCAAAAAGTTATTGGCGATGGCCGCTGATACATCCAGTCCCAATGAAGCATTAATAGCAGCTAAAAGAGCTAGAAGCCTCATGGATAAATACCAACTTACAAAGCTGGATATTGAGAAACAAACAGGCGATCAATTCTTAGAATCACAAGGTGACAATATTACATCTAAACGTTTGCGCTGGGTTTTGATATTGCAAAGATCTGCGGCCAGTTTAAATGACTGTGTTGGGGTTGTAACCCACGCTCCTGTAGTTAAGTATTTATTTAGAGGTTTCAAATCTGATGCAGTCGTAGCTAAGCTAACATTTGACTACTTGATTGAGGCTTGCAATTGGCAGTGTGAAAAATCACAAGTTAAAGGAGCTTCAGAAAAAAACTTTTTCCGAATCGGGTTTGCTGAAGCAATTCACCGCCGAGCGATGGATATCAAGTCAGAACGAGAGCAGACATTCGTAAGTTCATCTGGTACGGCTTTAGTACCGCTCAAAGAATCAATGATCGTGGCACATTTTGGTGAATTAAAACCAATGAAATCTAAGCCATTACGCAAACCATCATTTCAAGAAATGCACTCATACCTAAAAGGTGAAGAAGCAGGTAACAAAGTGAGTCTTGAACGCCAAATCGAAGGCGAAGAAAGCCTTAAAATATCTAACTTTTAGGAGGTAGTCATGGCTAAGAAAGTAATCACTATTTTAGAAGAGGCCGATGGCGTCATTATTGAAATTCGCACCAATGGCCGTCGCGTAAGTTATGAATGTGAAGACCTAGACGAAGCACTAGAAATACTTCCCCACTTAGACGAACTGCAAGAGGTGCCAAATGAAGAAGCCTAAATTAATGAAAGCCCGTTGCTGGGCTAAAATGTATTTCCATGAAGATTCATTACCTAGCTATAACTCTCTGCGAGATTGGGTAGCAACTGGATATGTTCAAGGAGAGTTAGTAGGCCCTGGTCAACAAGTGTATATTTATGATGATCAGCAACCTGGCACTAACGCTAAAGCAAAAGAAATAGCATTAAAACTAGCAGCGAATAGCTAACATGGCACCAAGAAAACGTCTGAACAAAAACCGTGACCTGCCGCCGTTTTTATATTTTGTTAAAAACGCCGGCTATCAACTTAAACTTGTTAATGGTAAGCGTAAAATCGTCAGTCAAAATAGAACTGAGGCTATCATTATAGCCAATGAGTACAACCGCATTAAGCGTAGTAACTCTAAGCTGGATGAACTGCTTACAGGCACTGATTCTCAAAGTGGTTTGAACTTAATAGTTGACTCTATTATTGAACGAATGACTGCCGACAAATCCCCAGGTAAAAATTTGCTATCTACGTGGTCTAATGATGCCGAACGCATTAAAAGTTATTTCACGATGCCAGGCGAAGATATCACGCTTAGTGATGTAACTGAATACATGGAGCACTATCATAAAGGTGCAAGTAACAACGTGTATAACCGAAAACTCAGCTTTTTAGAACTGATTTTCGATTATGCAAAAGACAGCGGCCATATGACAACCAACCCTGCCGCTCTTAAGATCAAAAAACCCAGCGAACGTAAAAAACGTAAAGCGTTAGATGTTGATGCATTCGAAAAAATACGTGCAGCTGCCCCACTATGGCTAAGAACTGCAATGGATTTAACCATGCAAACTACACATGCAGTTTTAGAAATATCACGTATTGAATATAAATTAAGAAAAGCAGAGCCTGGGCGCTGTGGTTGTATTTGGTATAAACAACCACAACAAGACCAATTTGGTACCATATATGGTGAGTTAGCTATTCACCGCCAGAAAACACATAAAAGCGAAGCGTCGCATGTGATCATCCCAATCAACGAAACCATTAAAACAATCATCGACAACAGCCGCGATAGAATTGTATCGCCTTATGTTGTTCACAGACTACCTAAGAAAAACTCCAACCCTACAAGCGCTTTAGTAAATCACATAACTCAAATAGTTAGCAAAAACATAAGCACAGAGTTTTCAAAAGTAAGAGACCAGCTTGGTGTATGCAACCACCTAAAACCTGAAGAGCGCCCTACTTACCACGAAATACGTGGTTTATCAGCAAGACTAATAAAAGCCCAAGGCTGGGACCCACAAACTCGTATGGGTCACTCAGACAGTAAATCAACCAAGGTCTACACCGAATTCGGGAAGCAGATTGAATGGGTTCAAGTGCCTAATTTGACTGTAAGCCTAAGCTAAGCAACAAAAAACCCGCCAATAAAGCGGGTTTTAAATAAGCAATTCATTATTTAAAACTGTATTTGTCCCCTAAATACTCTTTAATCGTATCAATTTTAGTCTTATGGCTTTCTAAGTTATTGATAGCTGCTTCTATTTGTTTCTGAGGCTGTGAAAACGTAACATCTATATTTTTTAGGCCGTTCGTGCAAAAGTTATTTAATTGTCCTGATATTTTTTCGAGATAAGAAATTATAATTTCAGCACTTTCTTTATCTATTTTATCTTTTAAAGAATTAAGCTCAATAGCAAATACTTGAGCCCTCCAATTATAAGTATTGAAATAAGGCCCTAGTTTTGAATCATTGTTATCATCTTTTGTAGTTAAGTCTAATACAGCATTTTCCCCCGCTGTTTCTACCCTATCTATTGAGCGTAGAAGAATATCTAAAAGACGTTTCTGTTTATCATAACTAATCTGATTTAAATGTAATTTTTCTTGTTCTTTTATGTTTTTCTCAGCCAATTTCTCTGATGACTCTGCGGCTACTGCAGTTTGCCTATTAGCTTGAGCCTGTTGTTTGTTACTTTTAGATTGTAAATAAATAGTGTAGATGACGCCCACAAAAGAGAAAAAGGAAAGAATGGGGCCCAAAACACCCCCAAAAAAGCTACCAAAGTGAGCCCATGTTTCTGTTGTACCGCCATACCCGATGCCCAAATTTTTTGACCATATACAGTAAGTCCCCACAACACATAAAAGAGCAAGAGCTATAAGTATTGTTAAAAAAAATATAGGTGATTTGTTACCGTTAGAATCAGACATAAATATCCCTTTAGTTAAAGTTAACTGTATTAGTATCTATTTATAAAATTTTAACTTGCATCTTCAATGACTATATCGATGCTGACACCCTTTTTATATTCAAAAAGTGTAGCATGTGTTACGCATCCTAAATATTGGTATAAATGTTTGGACTTATTTATGATTCCACGATCTGCCGATAACAATATTTGACAATATGAAGCTAGCCCTGCATGACATGAATCAGAAAAAACATTCTTAATTTTCTCTTTTTTTGCCATACCCTTATCTGGGTTTATACCTAAAATATTCAGGACCATGTAAGCGGCTTGAATAGATGAGTGCTGTGTATGATTTAAACTTTCAGATATGTTTGGTATTGGCTCAAAACCGAAAAATTGATTCTTTGAGAGCGAGCCTTCCATTGAGGGTTCAACTAAGTTCCAAATATCATCTATTACACTTGCTGACTCTTTTAATTTTTCACGCTTAACACTCGTGACACCTAAGGCATTTCGCGTTTTATCAATTGGATTATGTTCTTTCATATGTTTTTGAATATTACAATCTAATTTTCCTGCGACTTCTTCGACCTCTTTCTGCATGTCATTACGTAAATTAATATCTGGAACATCATCTATTAGCTTTGTTACTTCTGCTCTAAATTGTTCAGGCGTCCTTTCTAAACTTTTAAAATTATCAGCACCGTAAGCTTTCATCATAAACTCAAAGAAATATTCAGCAGTATTTTCATACCCTTCGATAGAACGGAGATATTCTTCATATCTTAAGAAAGGGTCTTTAAAAGAAGAGAGAAACAAATCTCCTGTTGCTTTGTAATTTTCTATTACCTCACAAAGTTCAATTGCTTTTAAGTCACATATACCTTGCAATGTTTCTTCTTGATAATTTCGATGTAATTCATCTAAATGTACATGCGAATATACCCAAATAAACCTTTCAGGTTCGACTATTGTAATATCACCTCTTCCCACATATCTGAAAATATTCATATCAGCGTAGATAACAGGTTTTTCTAATTCAAATTGAACACTCATTTTTAACATCCTTATTTTAATTTCTGTGGTATGCCAAGCAATCTCAATATTTCATTTTTCACACTGCGAAGTTCATGCGCGGGAAGTGAGTTAGGCGCTTTGTTAAAGATACTATACCCTTTATCATATCCCTCTATATAATTATTATAAGTGTCAGAGGTATAGCTATTCATAAAGTGCATGTTAGGTTCACTATTTAAACTATTAAAAAGTTCTAATAATTCCTCTTGCTCTAATTGGTCTTGTTCTTGTTGTTTGTAAAAACAATCCTTAACCTCTTCATAGTCATCAGCATTTTCATCAAACAAACCATAATATCCTGGCCTAAATGAGTAGTCAGTGGATACAGCAACCATTAATAGCGCAAATTTAGTCTTTTCATTTTTATTCTCTTTTAATCTACTTGATAGCCTCTTTAAATTATTGAAAGCAGTTCTATTACGAAAGTTATCTTCATTTATTTTAGCTGGCGCTATTACTAAATCAGGCTTTAAAGTATCAAAATATTGCTCTGCTAATGCCTTACTCAAATCAAGAAAAACGAAATCATAATTTTCAAGGGTCGGTACTAAAGACTCTACAGAAGTTGTAAAAGGAAAACTAAATAAACCGATATGATCATTTATTGGTGTATCAATCTTTATTGTTCTAGGAAAGGGATAATTATGCTTCGCAGACATATCTCCATATACAGCACATCCACTAGAGTCTGAAACAACAAGGACCTCATAACCATCAGAAATAAGCGCAGTACATAAATCAATAGTTAGTAACGTTTGGCCAGCCCCCCCTTGACCGCCGTAAAAACTCACGAGTTTCCCTAACTTCCCCTGCTTGTTTGGTGGATATGGTAATCCATGCTTTAAGCAGAATAGTTCAAGTGTTGCAGGAGGGATTCTTAAGCTACTACCTGCGGAGGTTGGTGCCTCATACCTTTGCCATAACCTTAGGTTCTTATAAACACTATCAGCTGCTTGTTGACTTGATAACCCTATTTTTTTACGCAAAGCTCTTAATTTTTCTGGTGTTATTTGGTTCATTTACTACGTCCTTTTAATCAAGTAATAGCCAAATACGAATCTCAGGACGTAATTTGTACCATAGGACGTACTTATTTTCACTTTTTAACTTACAAAATCACTTGTATCTTTTCCTCATCGAAAATATTAGGAAATCACAAATGCAAAACAAGGCGTTACAACTAAAAAATGAGCTCGATAAAAATATTTACCAAGCAGAAGCAGCAATCAACGCGCTATGTATTGAAGATCACTTTGATAAAATGGATAAAGACACCCTAGCAGGCATGCTATGGGTGCTATCAGAAAACATAGAAAAGATAAAACGAAGTGTGAGAAGAATTAGAGCGTAAAAAAGCTAAGTCAAAGATTTAAAAATAACCCTTAGAAATTTTTGGTAGTTCGAGCTGTTCAAAAAAACAGCTCATAAAATAGTTAACTACATAACGTCGTTAATTATTTCCAGTGCTTTAGCACCATAGTTCGCTAATTTACCTGCAGACGACAGAAATTTTTCTGTATTTACTGCATTATCAGTAATCTGTTTAGTCTTCTTCAAAACTTTGCCTAGTAACTTAACTTCTTCGCTTTCCTTAGATTCTTTAAGGACGTCTTCCTTTGAAATGATATCGCCTACAATTGTATTCATCGCTGTTTGAAGAGAAGAGGCTCCTTTTATCTTGTACTCATGTAAAGCTTTTATTATTCCATCAATATGGTCATGTATGATTGACCTTGTGTATGGGGGTAAATTTGAGTTTTCTAACAACTCTTTTAAAGAATCAATTAAACGATGAATCTCTTCTATATCCTGAATATTTATAGAATCTTCTTCCGATGGAAGCATTGCTCTACAATAACCAAGGCTCAAAAACACCTCTCTAGTTAGCTTTATTTTTAGACTCTTCCAATCAGTCATCAACGCATGAATAGCTAAAACATCTGAGATGCTGTTGAGTAATGACCTGCATCCAAACTCATCCTCAACTTTAAAGTTAAGATTTTCAATAATGATATCGATTTCACTTTGCAACAACATTAAACATCTAGATATTTCCATATTAAGTCTGTTTTGATTCTTTTCATCAATATCAAAGACATCTGCCCAAACTTTATATACTTTGACGTTATCTGGATGTTCATCAGCTTTCTTCAATAAGTGGAGTATTCTGGAAGCAGAATTTTCTTTAATCATAGGTACCTTTTTTAATTACTAAACACCTCACATAGGCATTTTTTATTTCCGGCGAGATATCAGTAATAATAAAACATAATTTAATACGATCGCTCCCCTCGCTGTAATTATTAAAAAATATAACTATCTATGTTTCTTTACAAGCCTAAACTTTTAATTAGTTTATGAAAATTCTGCACAAGGCTTATGAAGCCTAATACTCCTTGTTACTACACCTTCTAAGCAAAAGTCATCCTCTGGTGAAACATACACTGGCTTAAACGCATCAGAGGCTGATAGCAGCAAACGATTGTCTTTATCAATAATCTTACATACAAAGCAACCATTATAACTAGCAACAACAATATCACCTGTACTTGCATCCACCGCCCTATCAACTAACAGTAAGTCACCATCGAATATTCCTACTCCCTGCATAGACTGCCCTGAAGCCATTCCAATAAAGGTAGCATCAGGATGCTTAATCAATAGCTGATCAAGCGAAAGGCCTAATTCTTTGTATTGAGCAGCTGGAGATTCAAAGCCTGTAATACCAGCTTCGATATAAATTGGGATAACGAACATAAGTAATAAAACCAAAACACTGTACACACATACAGTATAGTGAAAAATTTAAGTGTCTGAAAGTGAATTTTGAAGTCGCTTGAGCTTAGACTTACACAATTAGATTTTCTAATATGTTGTTTAGGAAGGGCTTTATAAAAAAGCTGAGAATTGTATTTGTAATAAGCACTCTAACCGCTTGATTTTACAAAAGTATAAAAATGAGAAAAAATGCACTTTTTACTGTGTAAAAAAACAGTAGTTTATTTGTAATATTACACAATTTCAATAGGTTAACTTAATTTTGAAGAAAATCATGGGGTGTCAGGGGTCGCAGGTTCAAATCCTGCTATGCCGACCATTTTTCCTTATCCCTATCAAAAACTTACATACTATTCTTAGTTTCTATAAAATCTAAAACGTCAATAACGTTGAAAAGCTATACACTAATTTACCATCAACAGCCTCATGATCTTTAGCTACAAATTGTGCCGTCCAACCTTTATTATCACTTGATGCTAAACCTGAAGAATGCAACTGACAAAAGAGTTGCTCTAAAAATAATGATTGGTAACTAATTAAGAGATCTTCCAACTCTGATTTACTTTTTGAAACTGGAATATTTATTTTTGCGTTGTAGATAGCGTTAATGGATTTTGGTTTATAAGCATTGAATTTAGTATATAAATCAATATTCAGATTGATAAATGAATCGAGCTCAGCTTGTTGCAAATGATAAACAAATGTTGAATCACAGCATTCTGTTACAAAGGAACGCTCATAAGAGTCATTTACAAAGCGTGAAGAGAAAACAACAGTTCTAGGTTTGTTAGTTTGACTTTGAATATCAAAATCATTGAGTTCTAGAATTCGATGAACTCTCCATATCCCTGAACCATAGCTTCTGACCCAATCTCCGACCTTAATATTATCGTCCATACTTTCCTTGATGCCTAACGCCGTGATAAACGGAACAAAGTAGCAGGCGGCAATTTAGAGCGTACACTGCCTGATGTTTTGTGTTCGATTTAATTACCTTGTTAAGGTTATAAAGCACTTTTTTTGATTGAGTGTGCTTCAAGTTCTTTTGCTATTAAATCTCGATCTATATCTTTAGGTAATAAAAATGTAATTTCACTATCATCTGTAAACTTAAAAACTATGCCGTCAACAATAAAAGTATACGAAGATATCAGCTCCCAAGGTATCGAAGTTATATTATCTGCTTTGATTCTAATAAGACCTTTGGGGCCCGAATCAATTTTCACTGGTGACAGCCACCTGATCGTATACATGCCCCAAGCTAAAATGAAACCTCCTACAGGCGCAATCCAAATAGTTTTAACCAGATGATTGATAAAGTCATCTTTAGTCAACAGACTTACAACTGCCAAAAAAACGAAAGCCAACGTCCAAATAAGGCAGCTGATTAACACCCCTTTTGAAATGAGGCTATATCTTTCTTGATTTTGGATTGATTTAACCCAAGGTTCAGTCCACTTCATTGTCTGATTGTAACCCTAACGCCGTATTGAGGGCGGATAAAGCTTGGCTAAAATTATCGACGAAGGAGCGCAAGCCAAGCTTTTTGCGCCCACCCTTAATGCGATTGTTATATTGCATTAATGCGATTGTTATATTGCATTGTAAACCATTGGCTCACAAGGCTTTGGTTTATATTCACAATACCGATATTCAATGGTTACAATTTCAGCGATAGCTTGCTCTTTATATACTTGAGTAAATAAACCATTCTTTAATACATAAAATAGCTCATTTTTATTAGCTGCTACTTTAAGTTGATTCCATTGACCAGCATCAACCAAGTTTGAATTGTGATTGAAGCGATATTGTATAGTTGCATCTTCGGCTAATGTAATTGAACTGTAGGCTCCAAAGTATAGTTTACTATTAATGCCGTTAACTTTTACTTGTTGGTACGCACTCGGATCTTGGTAGGCAACAGGAGATATTAGATACACGATTGTACTTTCGGTACTAGGCAGAATAGGAAATTGATACTCAGCTGATTTGGATTTTAAAATTTCAGCAGGAATTCCAACGCAAGATATTAGTGCCGAAGCGACTAAAATAATGATTAGATTACGCATAGCTCCCCTTGCAATATAACGCTTGCCGTTAACGGCACATAATAGCAGGCTAAAATTTACGACGAAGGAGCACAAGCCTGCTGTTTTGTGCTACGGTTTAACGGCCTTGCTAGGTGTATATTACACTCTGTTTTTAAATACTACGGGTGTGATCAACATAGCTATTAAGACTATAAAACCAGCTACAAACCCAATATTTTGAAGATAACTAACACCAGAAAAGAATAATATTATTGCTATAGCGAAAATGGCTATTTGAGAGAAACCTATAGCACGCCTCTTTCTAGCATTACCTTGCCCATGAAAAAGCCAAATCAAGGTGACAGGTATAGATACTAATATCAAAATAAGTAGTAGGTATAATGCCCCACCTCCTCCGTGTGTCACCTCAACCTCCTGTAAACATAACGTTTGATTAGCAGGCTAAAATTAGCGACGAAGGAGCGCAGCCTGCTGTTTTGCGTCCTTTGGTTTGGGCACTTGTTATGTGTTTTTATTCAGGTTTTAAACCTGACAACTTAACGCTTTCACCTTTTGAAATTGACTTTGCTTGGTCTAAAGTAAACTGAAACCAAAATTCAGTGCGATTCTCATCGAAATAACTAAAGCAAAACTCCACTTCATCAGCGTCAAAGCCACCAACAAACGATGGAGATTGAAACATATCGCTCGACTCTATTTCAAGCCATTGATGAGTTGAGTAGTCTTGGTTAACTATCTCAATACAAATAGATTTTAATTCATCTTCAATTGGTATATCCATCACTGACCTGTTAGAGCACAGAACGCCGACATAATGGGCGGATTAAGCTTGGGCTAAAATTAGCAAGGAACAGGCGCCAGTCGAGCTTTAGACGTCCCACACATAATTTACATGTTATATACCAATATGTACCAGAGCCGCATCTCGGAATTCTTGATAGTTGTCAGCATACTCCCAAATAGAAAATAAGTGCTCTCCATTTGAGTCGACTAAACAATACATTTGGCAATTAGCATATTCTTTCGAGTTTTTTAAATCACTCCAAGCATAGAATGATGATTGCCCGTTTTTACATAGAACAATTCCTTTAGAATCGAAGGTAAAACTAAACTTTAAACTCCGAAGGAAACGAACCAATAGAAAGAAATATTTGCCACAAAAATAAACCAAAGCGCTACATAAGAAAAATAAAAAAATTAAAGTTTGCCAATCACCATCCGCAATTCTATTGCTTGATAAGTAAATCATAGATAGAGGACCTAGCGCATAAACAGGCAAAAGTATGACTCCACAAATATAAGCCATTATTTGAACAGAGTTAGAATGTTGAACCATATTTCCCTTGGTATATAACAATTTTATAGTGCGCTCGTCGCGCATCTTTCTGCCGATGTTACGCGCATGTACTAATAAATCTATTTTTAACAAATAACGTAATGCATTGCCAATTCTAATTTTTTATTGATACTAAAGATATTCAGAAAAAGAAAATGCTCTCGTCGCTCATCTTGGGGCAGAAATGAGTTACCCAAAACTCCCTTTCAATTATTTATCACTCTGTACTTCAAACTCTTTAAAAATACTGTTCACATTCACTTTTGCGCCTAGCTTTGCAGCGATTAAAAAGAGGCCTGCTAGTTTTCTGTGAACGAACAAGGCATCTACGGGTGGTGCATGCCAATGCTCTGAGGCGGTACTCATTTTTAGGCCGAGTTCTTTTATGCGTTTTGGTAAGTCGCTATTTGCAAAATCATACTCTCCTTGGTGGCGCAGTGGCTCGCAGGCGAGTAGAAATATATCAACGACATTTTCTATATATTCTTGAGCAAGCCCTTGTTGAAAATAGCCAATTTGCTGTGCTGCTGTTGCCACACCTGCTCTATCGTTATTAATCGCAGCAGATAATAACTGTAAGTAGCCATCACTAATATGCTGAGGTAGTTCGCGGGTGGCGCCAAAGTCTAAAAGCACCAAGCGTTGATTGTCGATTTGATACTGATAATTGGCAAAGTTTGGATCAGTTTGAACTAGTTTAAAGCTAAATAATTCGCGTAAAAATAAGCTGAGTAGCTGTTCAACCGCTTTATTACGTAAAGCTTGCTCTTTACTTGCCAGTTCATCTAGCTCTTGCCCTTCAACAAAACTCATGACTAAAACTTGAGAAGAACTAAGCGAATCAACCACATTTGGAATAAGGTAATTGTCATCACCCTTTAAACACTCGCTGTAGCGTTTTAAAAAACTCGCTTCTAATTCGTAGTCAGCTTCGTTTATAAGCTGCTGTTTTGCTTCCTCGATAATAGGCTGTATTTCTACCTCTTTAGGTAATAAGCCACTGAGCTTCAGAAGGTAAGCTAAGTTATCAACATCACTGGCAATGCCTTTTGCAATACCTGGGTATTGCACTTTAACTGCTAACTTTTCGCCCGATTCTCGGTAAGCAATATGCACTTGCCCAATTGATGCCGCAGCAAATGGTCTGAGCTCAAAATGCGATAATTTTTCTAGCCACGCATCGCCCCAATGCTCACGCATTACTTTAACTAGCTGCTTTTGTGGCATAGGTGTCGCTTCTGAACGTAGCCTTGCTAAAATTGCTGACAGCTCAGGAGTAAGTAATTCGCCACTATCCATGGATAACAGCTGCCCCAATTTCATTGCTGCTCCACGCAGATTTGCAAGCTGCTCTGCAAAGCGCTGAATATTTTTTGGCTTTAACAATAACTCTTGTCGTGATGTTTGCTTGCCGGTCGCCCATGCTTTTGTGCCTTCAAACAACATATTACCCGCAACTTTGCCTGCTAAAGAGCCAAGCCGAGCCGCTCTTGCAAAGCGTGATGTTGGAACAGATTTTTGTTTATCACTCATATTACTTCACACTATTAACTTAATGCTTTGAATACGTTGGTTGTTCGAGTTTAGATCGACTTTAGCTTTACTATCACTTGTCTTCTAGCCAAAAGCAAAAAGCCGCATGGTTAGCTTATTTGCTTCCCGATGCGGCTATTTATTTAATTAACAAGCCAATAAATTGTTTTATTGAGAGTTACTGCTTTCCAGACATCAACTGTTCCATTAGCTGGCTAAAGTCGAAGCTTGCTGCTTTTTGCAGTGGTGGATACTCTGATAGCGATTTTATGTGTTCGCCAAGTAGATGTTGCACAGGCTCATTTAGCCATTGCTTAGCTTGCACTATGTCTGAGCGGTCGGTTAAACCATCAAAGCTTTCAAACGGATCCATACGTATGTTATAGAAAATTGGGAACTTTTGCTTTTCATAAGGAGCATAATAATTTTCGCTCGTTTCAAAGTGCAGCTTCCATTGCTTGTAGCGAATCGCTTTTATACTTGATTCGTAATAGTAGAAAAAGTGATCACGGGCGCTTTGGTCAGTTTTGCCAAGCCAGTAATTCAGGTTATTTACGCCGTCAATCGGTTGCTTATGCTCTTTCAGTGCTTTTTTCGCGATATTTGGTTCACCTGCTGCTGCAGCTAGCGTTGTGTAAATATCCATGTGCGATTGAATACCGTTTAATACTGTATTTGCAGGTACTTTACCTGGCCAGCGAACAATCATAGGCACACGTACACCACCTTCATAGGTTGTCATTTTCTCACCACGGAAAGGCGTTGTACCACCATGTAATCGAGCACTGTGCTCCGGGCCATTATCTGTAGAATAAACAACAATAGTGTTATCAAGCACACCCATATCATCTAGTGCAGCCATTAACTCGCCCACTTGTTGATCATGTTCAATCAGACCACTGCCGTATAAATCATGCTCTGTGGTGTATTCTTCTGCTAAATAACGGCTCTCATCACTTAAACGCGTGTACATATGCATTCGGCTTGGGTTAAACCAAACAAAGAAAGGTTTGTCTGCTTTTTTCGCTCGTTTAATAAAGTCTATGCTTGCGTCCATAAACTCTTTATCAACGGTTTTCATACGCTCACGAGAAAGCTGACCAGTATCTTTAATTTTTTGCTTACCTACTTTACCAAAGCGTGGATCAACTGTTTTGTCATCTACATTTGTGGCGTAAGTATGTAAAACGCCTCGCGTACCATATTTTTTGAAGAATTCAGGATCTTTCGGGTAGTCTCGTTGCTCAAACTCTTCTTGAGTATTTAAGTGATATAAATTCCCGAAAAACTCATCAAAGCCATGCACGGTTGGTAAGTGCTCGTTGCGATCACCTAAGTGGTTTTTACCAAATTGCCCTGTTGCATAACCCTGCTCTTTTAATACCTCTGCAAGCGTATAAGAACCAGCTTTTAAACCAAGCTCTGCGCCAGGTCGTCCCACTGTAGTCATGCCACTACGAATTGGATATTGGCCTGTAATAAGTGCAGCGCGCCCTGCAGTACACGATGGTTGCGCGTAATGATCGGTAAACATTGCGCCTTCGTGGGCGAGTTTATCGATGTTTGGCGTTTTATAACCCATGGTACCAAGTCCATAAGCACTTACATTTTGCCAGCCAACATCATCGGGGAATATAATTAGAATATTGGGTTTGTCTTTAGCAAAAGCGACAGAGCTTGCTAAATATAAAGCAGCGGATGCTACGGCGAGTAGTCTTTTCATAACAGCAGTCCTTCGTGTATTTTAATAAAATACTATGTAGTTTAGTTTTTAAACTTGTAGTACTTTTTTTAGTCTACTAAAAATACTGTGTACCGCAATTATTATTAATGCTAGGCATAAAAAAACCGTATTTTCTGATCAAAATACGGTTTTTAAAACGTTATTAACTTAAACGTTATTTAATAACTTCTAAGCCACCCATGTAAGGGCGTAATACTTCTGGTACAACAATCGAGCCGTCTGCTTGTTGGTAGTTCTCTAAGATTGCTACCAGTGTACGACCAACCGCTAAACCTGAACCATTTAGTGTATGAAGTAGCTCTGGCTTTTTCTCGCCTTGACGACGGAAACGCGCTTGCATACGACGTGCTTGGAAATCAACCATGTTAGAACATGATGAGATTTCACGATAAGTGTTTTGTGCAGGTAACCATACTTCTAAATCGTAAGTTTTTGCTGCACCAAAGCCCATATCACCCGTACATAAAATCACTTTACGGTATGGAAGTTCTAATGCTTGTAAGATTTGCTCAGCATGGCCTGTTAGCTCTTCTAGCGCTTGCATTGAATCTTCTGGTTTTACTAGTTGTACTAATTCAACTTTGTCGAATTGGTGCTGACGAATAAGACCACGTGTATCACGGCCATAGCTACCGGCTTCACTGCGGAAACAAGGTGTATGTGCGGTTAAACGAATTGGTAAGTCGCTTTCGTCGTAAATTTCGTCGCGAGCACTGTTCGTAAGCGGTACTTCAGCTGTAGGAATTAAGCTAAAACCAGGTTGTTGCTGACCGTCGTCATCCACTAAACCTAATGTGTGGAATAAGTCACCAGCAAACTTAGGTAATTGGCTTGTGCCGTATAAGCTTGCGCTATTAACAAGGTAAGGCACATACATTTCTGTATAGCCGTTTTGCTCTGTGTGCGTATCAAGCATGAACTGCGTAAGAGCACGGTGCATACGTGCAACTTGACCGCGCATAACAGTAAAACGTGCGCCACTGATTTTAACGCCCATTTCAAAGTCTAGGCCGTTTACGTCTTGACCAACATCAACGTGATCTTTTACTTCAAAGTCGTATGACTTAGGCGTACCCCAGGTTGAGATTTCAACGTTTTGATCTTCGTCTTCACCTACAGGAACAGACTCATCAGGTAAGTTTGGAATAGCAAGTGCAATTTGCTTAAGCTCTTCAAGTACTGCGTCTTGCTCTGCTTTTACGCTGTCTAGTTGATCGCCAAGATTACTTACTGAATCAAGCAGCTGTTGTGCTTTTTCGTGCTCGCCTTTCGCTTTTGCTTGGCCGATAGCTTTGGAACTTGCATTACGCTCGCTTTGAAGTTCTTGCGTTTTTACTTGTAATGTTTTGCGTTTTTCTTCAAGTGCAGTTACCGCTGCAGTATCAAGTTCGTAACCGCGTGATGCTAAACGTGCAGCCGCTTGTTCGATATCTTGACGTAAATATTTAGAATCTAACATGTTCGATTTTTAACCTTTTTGCATTACCAGCTGAAGGCCCAGCCAAGCCATAAATATACACACCACCACGTTTAAGGTGATATTGAGGGCCATTTTAAAAAAGTGACCTTGTTGCAAGAGCAACAACGAATCCATTGAGAATGTTGAAAAGGTGGTCAATGCACCTAAAAAGCCAATACCAATTAAGGTTTTAGCGGGGCTAACAGCGATTATTTCTTTTTCAATCAAGCCGTATAAAATGCCCATTAACAATGAACCAAGAATATTAACTGTCAACGTGCCAAAAGGGAATCCCCTACCGAGCAGTTTTAGCATGGTTTCGCTAAGAAAATAGCGTAAACATGCCCCTGAAGCGCCACCCATTGCAATCATCATGTAAAGTTTCAAGCTATTCATAGCGTTTAATATCACTTTGCTCGTTACGCTGAGTTAAATAGTCCAGCTTTTGTTTTATTTTTTGTTCAAGCCCGCGGTCGGTTGGGAAGTAATACTGGCGATCATTAATTGCCTCAGGGAAATACTTTTCGCCTGCAGCAAATGCACCTTCCTCATTGTGTGCATAACGATATTCAGCGCCATAACCTAAGTCTTTCATTAAGCTGGTTGGTGCATTGCGTAGATGCTCTGGCACCGGGTGGCTCGGCTCATTTTTAGCATCTTGCATTGCTTGATTAAACGCCATATACACAGCGTTACTTTTCGGGGCACTGGCTAAGTATATGGTGGCTTGTGCAATAGCACGCTCACCTTCACTTGGGCCTACACGTTGAAAAATATCCCACGCATTGAGTGCCACTTCCATTGCTCGCGGGTCAGCATTGCCAATATCTTCTGTAGCAATCGCTAATAAACGCCGAGCCACATAAAGTGGGTCGCCACCCCCAGCTAAAATACGGCAATACCAATATAAAGCGCCATCAGGTGAACTACCTCGCACTGACTTATGAAACGCTGAAATCAAGTCATAAAACTCATCACCGCCTTTGTCGTACTTGGCTAAGTGAGTTGGTAAAACTTGGCTTAAAACATGTTGATCAACAAAGTATTTGCCCTGCTGCTCCGTAGTTAAATCAACCGCTTGTTCTAAAAGGTTCAGCACTTTACGCGCATCGCCATCACTTGCTTGGCAAAGCGCTTGTTTAGCGTTATCGGCAATGTCTATGTGTTTTTGGCTAAGCTCTACGTCTTCACGTAAGGCGCGCTCAATTACGTTAAATAAATCAGTTTGCTCAAGTCCTTTTAAAACATATACACGAGCACGAGACAGTATCGCGTTATTAAGTGCAAATGATGGGTTTTCGGTGGTCGCGCCAACAAAAATAAAAGTACCGTCTTCGATATGTGGTAAGAATGCATCTTGCTGAGATTTATTAAAGCGGTGCACTTCGTCAACAAACAATAAGGTGCGTTGCCCTCGCCCGGCAAGGTTTGCTTTTGCTTCACTTACAGCCTCACGAATATCTTTAACACCTGCTGTAACCGCCGACATTTGAATAAGGCTGGCATCGGCATGGTTTGCAATAATCTGCGCTAAGGTGGTTTTACCAACGCCTGGCGGCCCCCACAAAATAAGACTGTGGCATCGACCTGCAAGAATCGCTTGGTAAAGAGGTTTATCGGGGCTTAAAAGGTGCTGCTGACCTATGTAGTCATTAAGTGTTTCAGGTCGCATGCGCGCCGCAAGTGGGCGCACATCAGGACCAAAATTAAATCCGAGGTTACTCAAGCCTTAATCACCTTGGCTTTGGTCGTCAACTTCAACGCCCTCAGGAATTGTAAATTCAAAGGTTTTAGCTGCCAGTGCTTGGTTTACTTTGGCATCTTTAAAGGTAAATAAAGACTGCTGACCAGAGGTATCTAATACTGTCAGTGATGCTAGACCTTGTTCTTTAGCGTTAAAGCTAATGTCTAACTTTTCAACTTGGCTCTCAACGCCTTTGTTTGGCGTGACGCTAAAACCTGCATCAGTTGCCACAACTTGGTATTTAGCCCACTGCTCTGGATCTTTTGAGGTCAGCAATACAAACGGTGTTGAATCAATCAGGCTGTGGGTATTCATAATCGTTACTTGCTCAGCAAAGCTGTCGAAGTAATACGTTTTATCGCCATTTGATACAAACAAGGTATCGTCTGGGCTTTGCTGTTGCCAACGGATCATCATAGGCTGCTGAAGGGCAATATTCCCCTCACCTTGCATGATAGCTTCGCCTTGCGAATCGGTAACCTGCTGTGAAAACTCTGCTTTAAAACTTTTAATCGCAGCCAGTTGCTGTTGCAACGCTTCGCTGTCGTCTGCAAAACTTTGACCGCTTAATAAACAACCCATAATTAGGGCTAGGTATTTAATTTTTTTCATTAATTTGCTCCACCATTTGGCACTAAGACTTCGCGGGCACCGTTATGTCCTGGTGCGCTAACAATGCCTGATGTTTCCATTTGTTCAACTAAGCGTGCTGCGCGGTTATAACCTACACGAAGCTTACGCTGTACACTCGATACCGACACTTTGCCGGTTTCAATTACAAATGATACTGCTTCATCGTAAAGCGGATCTGACTCTTCATCACCGTCTTCACTGGTTTCTCCTGGTAGTAAAATTTCTTCTGTGGCATCGCCACTTAAAATTTCATCAATATAATTTGGTTTACCACGTTTTTTCCAATCGTCTACAACCGCATGTACTTCGTGGTCGTCAACAAACGCGCCATGCACACGCACTGGTACACTGGTACCCGGCGGTAAGTAAAGCATGTCACCCATACCAAGTAAGTTTTCAGCACCTTGTTGATCTAAAATGGTACGCGAGTCAATTTTACTTGAAACTTGGAACGCCATACGGGTTGGAATATTCGCTTTAATCAAACCGGTAATTACGTCAACCGATGGGCGCTGTGTTGCTAGCACTAAGTGAATGCCTGCAGCACGGGCTTTTTGCGCGATACGTGCAATCAGCTCTTCCACTTTTTTACCCACGATCATCATCATGTCGGCAAATTCGTCAATAACCACCACAATACTTGGCAGTTTATCTAGCTCTTCAGGGCCATCGGCCATGCCGTCAGTGTCTTTAAACAGTGGATCTAGAATCGGTTGACCCGCTTCTTTGGCATCCAATACTTTTTGGTTGTAACCTTTTAAGTTACGCACCCCAAGTGCCGACATCAGCTTATAACGACGTTCCATTTCGCCTACACACCAACGCAATGCATTGGCTGCTTCTTTCATGTCGGTAACAACTTCACATAATAAATGTGGGATGCCTTCGTACACAGAAAGTTCAAGCATTTTCGGGTCGATCATGATCATACGAACATCATCAGGGCCCGATTTGTACAGTAAGCTTAATATCATTACATTAACGCCCACTGACTTACCTGAACCTGTGGTACCCGCAACAAGTAAATGTGGCATTTTGCCAAGGTCAGCACATACCGGCTCGCCAGCAATGTCTTTACCTAACACCATAGTCAGTGGTGATGGGTTTGATTCGAACTTAGGCGCGTTAATAACTTCACTTAAGCGCACAATTTCACGGTGTTTGTTAGGCAGCTCTAAACCAACATAAGTTTTACCCGGAATAACTTCTACCACACGTACGCTTACAGCAGACAGCGAACGTGCTAAATCTTTCGCTAAGCCAGTGATTTTAGCTACTTTAATACCCGGCGCTAAATCAAGCTCAAAGCGTGTTACAACCGGACCTGGGTACACACCCACAACCGCAGCTTGAATGTTAAAATCAAGTAATTTGGTTTCAACTAAACGCGAGATTCCATCAAGCTCTTCTTGAGATAATGGGTTTTTCGCTTTATCTGGGCGGTCTAGTAAATCAAGTGATGGTAACGGGTTTGCAGGCGGCTGCTCTTCAAGCAGTGCTTCAAACTTTTCTTTTGCCGTTGGCGGTGGCTGGTACGCAGGTTTTGGTTTAGGCATAGGGCGCGCAGGCGAAACAACCGTTGTAACAGGTTTTTCTGGCTCAACAACTGGGCTCTGATCAAGCGCATTCAGTGCCGATACGGTATCGAATGATTCATCATCAAGGGCACTAAAGCCAATTTCTTGGTCAAGAATATCGTCTAGCTCATCAAAGCCTTTAAAGTCATCATCGGCTTTTTCAGCAGGCTTTTGCTTAGGCTTGGTAGGCTTTGGTGCTTCTACATCATCGTCATTAAAGCTAATTGCTGGTTCGTTTTCTGGCTCAACAAAGTTAGCGTCTGGCTCTGTCGTGGCAATATTTTTAACAGCTTCTTTTTCACGATGTAACCAAGCAGAAAATTGCTCACGTAAAAAGTAAAATGCTTTCATTACCCACTTGCCGACAAAATCGACAAATTGCACCCACGAAATACCGGTTAATAGGGTTAAACCAGCAAAGAAAAAACACAGTAGTAAAATTGAGGTGCCGGTAAAATTAAAGGTAGGCATCATTGCTGTCGCAATAACATCCCCCACTACCCCACCAGATGAGAAGTTATAAATATCATCAAAATTAATGCTGCTGATAGCTGTAGCTGAAGTAATAAACAACGCAAAACCAATAACACGTAAGGCAAGCGTGGTGTAATCAAGCTGGAAAATACGGTGTGGCTGTTTAAACAATAAATAACCGAACAATTGAATAGCAACAGGCACTAAATAAGCAAGCCAGCCAAAAGTGAGTAATAGGATATCTGCAACCCAAGCTCCCGCTGTGCCGGTAATATTCTTAACATTAACAAATTCACCGGTTTGCGACCATGAAGGGTCCGCAGGATCAAAACTGATTAATGCACATAAAATAAATACTGCAGCAAAGGTGCTGATGATTAGCCCCGTTTCTAACAGTCTTTGAACACCATTTAGGCGCATAGCTCCCTATTCCTTATTATTCTTTACTGATCGATTAGCAGTGAAATACCTTAGCAGGAAATGCCGTTTGATGCACTTTATCTTAGCCTTGATGGACTGATAATGAACAAGTTTTTGTTACTCAATGTATATTTTAACAGTTTAGGCAATATATGGGCGAATAATGACCCCTTCTTCACCTTTTACTTCTTCCATTACCACATAAGTTCGGCTTTCACTGACATTTGGTAGTTTTAGTAGAATATCACCCAGTACATTTCGATATTCCGACATATCATTTACACGTGTTTTTAATAGAAAGTCGAAATTACCCGACACGAGATGGCATTCGATTATTTCGTCGTGCTTTTTAACCGCAGCGTTAAATTCTTCAAAAACATCTGGTGAGGTTTTGGTGATAGTGACTTCTACATAAACCGACAAACCTTGGCCAAGCTTAGCAGGATCCACTACTGCTTTATATCCGAGTATATAGCCCTCTCTTTCGAGCTTTTTTACCCGTTCCAAACAAGGGGTGGCACTTAATCCTACACGCCTTGCCAGCTCTACGTTAGAGATCCGACCATCGAGCTGTAATTCCATTAAAATTTTACGGTCTATTCTGTCGAGTAATTGATGCATAAGCCAAACCAGAGTTTTGCACTGTTTAAAATATATTTTTAGATTATATCACTAGAATAGCACTTAAAAAAGGTGAGACACACTGGCTGGTCATGAATATAATAGTCAAAAATTTTATCCCGTTCTATTAAGGCGAAAAACTATGATTATTGGTGTACCTAAAGAAATCAAAAACCATGAATACCGTGTAGGTATGGTTCCTGCGAGTGTTCGTGAACTAGTAAACCATGGCCACCAAGTGTTTGTTGAAACTGATGCTGGTATGGGCATTGGCTTCACTAACGAAGATTATGTTGCAGCTGGTGCTGAAATTTTACCTACAGCAGCAGACGTTTTTGCTAAAGCTGAAATGATCGTTAAAGTAAAAGAGCCACAAGCTGTTGAGCGTGCAATGTTACGCGAAGACCAAATTCTATTTACTTACCTTCACTTAGCACCGGATCTTCCACAAACTGAAGACCTAGTTAAAAGTGGCGCAGTGTGTATCGCTTACGAAACAGTAACTGATTCACGTGGCGGTTTACCTCTTCTTGCTCCTATGAGTGAAGTTGCTGGTCGTATGTCTATTCAAGCTGGTGCACAAGCGCTTGAAAAATCAAACCACGGCCGTGGTATGTTACTTGGTGGTGTACCAGGTGTTGAGCCAGCTAAAGTTGTTGTTATCGGCGGCGGCATGGTTGGTCGTAGCGCAGCGCAAATGGCTGTTGGCCTAGGTGCTGACGTTGTTGTTCTTGACCGTAACATCGACGTACTACGTGCATTAGACGCACAGTTCGGTAATAAAGTTAAAGCTATCTACTCTACTGCTGATGCACTAGAAAAACACGTACTAGAAGCTGACCTTGTGATCGGTGGCGTACTAATCCCAGGTGCAGCAGCGCCTAAACTAGTAACAGCTGAGCACATCAAAGCAATGAAGCCTGGTTCTGCAATCGTTGACGTTGCAATCGACCAAGGTGGTTGTATCGCAACTTCTAAGGCGACAACTCACGCTGATCCTACTTACATCGTTGATGACGTTGTTCACTACTGTGTTGCTAACATGCCAGGTGCTGTTCCACGTACTTCTACGTTCGCACTTAACAATGCAACATTACCGTTCATCATCAACCTTGCTAACAAAGGCTATAAGAAAGCGCTTCTTGACGATGCAAACTTCTTAAAAGGCTTAAACGTGATCAAAGGCCAAGTTACTTATAAAGAAGTAGCTGAAGCTTTCAACATGGAATATGTTGACCCACGTACAGCAGTTGAAAATGCTTAATAAGAATTAGCATTGTGAAACAAAAAAAGCAGCGAAATCGCTGCTTTTTTTATGCCTGTTTGCAAATAAATTAGTTTATCTGCAAACAATTATATTTCTGATTAACGACGCTTAGTTTGTTTAGCGCGTTGATTGTGCTTTTTAACCGCCTTACGGATTTGGTTAATTTTGGCACGTTTGTCTTTACGCTTTTCAGGAATAACCGACAGCTTAGTTTGCGTTTCGCGGCCTAGTTGTACTGTTTTGCGTAAATAGTTAACCGTGTCTAAATCAAGTTCAGCCCAACCACCTTGTGGCAAGCGCTTATCAAGCTCTAACTTACCGTAACGAATACGGATAAGACGCGATACTTCAACATCTTGTGATTGCCATAAACGACGTACTTCGCGGTTACGACCTTCTGTTAAAGTCACATTGAACCAACGGTTGATACCTTCACCACCCATAGGTTTGATGTTTAAGAATTTCGCAGGACCATCATCAAGCTCAACGCCTTTTGTTAGAGTGCGTAGCGTTTCGTTAGTCACTTCACCAAACACACGAGCTGAGTACTCACGCTCTACTTCGTAGCTTGGGTGCATTAAACGGTTAGCAAGTTCACCATCGTTAGTAAACAGCATTAAACCTGCGGTATTAATATCTAATCGGCCAACTGCAATCCAGCGTTCGCCATCAACACGTGGTAAACGGTCAAATACCGTACGACGACCTTCTGGGTCTTTACGCGTACATAACTCACCTTCTGGTTTGTTATACATAAGCACACGACAAATACGGTCGGCTTTGTCTTCGATTTTCACTACGTGACCGTCAACACGAATTACATCGGTTGCTTCTACGCGGTCGCCTAAACGAGCCACTTTACCATTCACGCTCACGCGGTTGGCATCGATGTATTTTTCCATTTCACGACGTGAACCCACGCCAGCACGGGCTAATACTTTTTGTAACTTTTCAGTTTCTACATTACTCATTCAGATAGTTCTCTCACAGAAGGATCGCTCAATAGCTGGTTGATTTTACTCTCCTGAAGTTCAGGTAACGGCGGTAATTCATCTAAACCAGCTAATGAAAAATAATCTAAGAAAGCGGATGTTGTGGCATACAACGCTGGGCGCCCGGGCACCTCTTTATGGCCAACAACTCTAACCCACTCTCTTTCTAATAAGGTTTTAATTATTCCTGAGCCAACAGCGACCCCCCGTACTTGTTCAATTTCACCACGGGTAATAGGTTGTCTATAGGCAATCAAGGATAACGTTTCTAGTAGTGCTCGTGAGTATTTAGGTGCGCGCTCTTGCCATAAGTTTGCCAGCCAAGGCGCTAAACTAGCGCAGGCTTGAAACCTGTAACCGCTGCCTACTGCAACAAGCTTAATGCCTCGGGTTTGATAATGCGTTTGAATTTGTTCAATTGCATTATTAATGCGCGGCATAGATACGCTTAAATCAGCTAATACTGTCTCTTTTAAATGACGTTTAGACACAGGTTTTCCAGCAACAAAAATCGCGGCTTCTATGATTTCGACTAACTGTTCATCACTGATACGTTTTGTGGCCATTGCTACTAAAGGTCATTTTAAATCACTAACGCTCTATTATGACAGAAGTCGGCCAAGGTTGGAAAAATTATTGTAAAAAAGCCAGTGTAAAACACTGGCTTTGGGGGATATTTATAAATGAATTTTGAAATTAGCTATTTTTAACCATTTCAAGGGCATCATCTTCGGCAACGTCGCTGCCATATTTGCTAATGTAATTAACAAACTCAGTGCGGCTTATACGCTTATCTTTGTTGCTATCCATATAGCCAAAGTGATTTGCGATATCGTCGTCATCAGCTTCTTCAATTGAAACATAACCATTTTTGTCGTTATCTAACGATTTAAAGTCATTTTCGATTGGGTCAAATTTAGCGATTTCAGCTTTAAATGCTGATTCAGATACCTCACTATCAGCTGCCACCTTGCCTGTATTTAATTGCATGTATGCATTAAATTCAGTACGGCTGATTTGCTCGTCCATATTGGTATCGATGTTTGAAAAATGCTCCCAAATTGCATCATCGTCAGCTTCTACCTTAGAGATATAGCCGTCATTGTCATTATCTAGACTGCCAAAATCGCTGTCGATTTTTGCTAAAGAGTTACTTGCAGAACATGCTGAAAGACTTAGTGCTGCTAAAATTGTAGATGCTAAAGTTAACTTTTTCATAAGACATTTCCTTGTAGTAGATTAGATTCAATTAGACTATTTCAAGTTGAATGCCAAAATGCCTTATTGACTAAAATCAAACACTTACAATCTAGTTAAGTTACTGTTAAGCCTATGATTTAGCAAGCTTTTCATAGGTTGCTGTAATTTTTTCATAAAAAAAGCGCTCCGAAGAGCGCTTTTTACAAATAACAAAAATACCGCTATTAGATAGCTGCGTTTTGGTAACGCTTAACGAAGTCTGTTACTGCTTCGCCATTACATTTTAACGTGTTTAAGTTGCCAATTTTTTCACGCACAGGTGTTAAACCTTTTTTAAGTGCAGTGATGCAAAGTTGAGTTTCTTTTTGCTCATTTTTAGCAAACACTTCAATCGCTGCTTTTGCTACTTCTTGTGATTGTGCTTTTTTTGCAATTTCACGAATGTCAGTACCGTTACATAAAATGCTTTTTGAAAAACGTGACATTGAAATGCCATGCTTTGCTGCTTCTTTACGTGCAGCGGTAAACCCTTCGTTTGCACTTAAGCTACATAACTTCGATTCAATACTGTTATCAGCTGAAAAGTAGTGCGGGTTGCTTGCTAATGAGCCAAATGAGATACATGCAAGAGAAAGCATCACTAATTGTTTTTTCATGGTTTACCTTTAAATAGTACATAATATGAACGGGTGGTTTGCGCGCATTATATAAACAAAAATAAGCAGATCAACTGAATTATTTATTTAATTTAATAATTAATAGTGAGTTAACAATGTTTTTAAATTAAGCAGCAATTGATCAACATTTACCCAATTTGATTTTCGTAATTAGCTCATGAATAAGCCCTAGTTTGATGATAGAATTGCGCTAAACACTGAAACAAAAATAATAGGTGCACCATGAAGGTAATCTCATTTAACATTAACGGCCTGCGCGCTCGTTTACACCAATTGCAAGCCGTAATTGATAAACATCAACCAGATATTATTGGCTTACAAGAAATCAAAGTACATGATGAGGCCTTCCCTCTCGAAGATGTGCAAAAAATGGGTTATCACGTTTATTTTCACGGTCAAAAAGCGCATTACGGCGTGGCTATGTTATGTAAACAAGAGCCGAAATCAGTAGTTAAAGGCTTTGCAACCGATACCGACGAATCACAGCGTCGTATGATCAGTGTTACCGTGACACAAGAAAATGGTCGTGACCTAACGGTGATGAATGGCTACTTCCCGCAAGGGGATAATATTGCCCACGAAACCAAATTCCCTTATAAGCGTCAATTCTATAAAGATTTAATGACTCACTTAGAAGATAACCACACGCCAGAGCAAGATGTTATTGTGATGGGCGACATTAATATTTCACCGACCGATCTCGACATTGGTATTGGTGAACCAAACCGTAAGCGCTGGTTAAAAACAGGTAAGTGTTCTTTCCAACCTGAAGAGCGTGAATGGTTAAGCACGTTATTAAACTGGGGCTTTAAAGATACCTTCCGTGAACTTTACCCAGAAAAAACTGAGCAATACTCGTGGTTTGATTACCGCTCAAAAGGTTTTGATGACAACCGTGGTCTACGTATTGATGTGATCTTAGCAACTCCAGCTCTTGCTGAGCGTTGTGTTGAGTCTGGTATCGATTACGAATTGCGTGGTATCGAAAAACCATCTGATCATGCGCCAATTTGGTCAACATTTAACGCATGATAGACACATTGCAATGGCAGCTCCCTTTGTGGAGCTGTGTGGCTCTAATACTTTGGCTCAGCTTTGATAAGCAAAGCGCATCACAATTATTTGCAACGCCAATAAGACAAGTGGGTGTGCTCGCATGTGCTTTAGTACTTGCGGTACTGTGGCGCATTAAAGCGGGGATATTGCCAGGCCTCGAATTGCATATTTTAGGGGTTACTGCAGTGACCCTAATTTTAGGTTGGCGGCTGGCTATTTTTGCAAGCCTTCTTGCAAGTTTACTCTTGGTATTAGTCGCTCAGTTGCCAGTATCAATACTGCCAGTGCATTTATTGTTTACTGCTTTTTTACCAATTACATTGAGCTATTTGTGTTTTGTGCTTTGCTATAGCTACCTGCCGAGACACTTTTTTATTTATATCTTTTTATGCGCGTTTTTAACCGCTGCTGTTACCGCCTGTATTAAAATACTTACCAGCGGTGTGTTTTATTACTTGCTTGGTGATTACAGTTTTATTGAGATTTCAGAAAACTATCTGATCCTGTGTGCCATAATTTGGTTTCCTGAAGCAATGCTCAATGGCATGGCCATTACCTTGATGATCACCTATCGCCCTCATTGGGTTAAAACCTTTTATGATAAGGACTATTTAGACTCATGAGTCTTCACTATCACTGCCCGCTTTGCAAACTTGAACTTACTCTAAACGACAAAACTTACCGTTGTGACAACAACCACAGTTTTGATATCGCCAAAGAGGGTTATGTCAATTTACTTCCCGTGCAAAATAAAAAGTCTAAACAACCAGGCGATAATCTTGAAATGGTGCAAGCTCGCCGCGCTTTTTTAAGTGCCGGACACTATTTGTTTTTACAGCAGGCTTTAGCTGAGTTAGTGGCATCTCTCGAACCAAGTTCAGTGATTGATTTAGGCTGTGGTGAAGGTTTTTATACTCAAGCTATAGCAGCGCAGTCGAGTGCCGATGTATATGGTGTCGATATTTCTAAGCCCGCGGTAAAATACGCCGCTAAGCGCTACGAAAATGCGCATTTTAGTGTCGCGTCGATTAGCCAAGCCCCTTTTGCAGATGCGCAGGCTGATGTGCTTGTTAGTGTGTTTGCCCCTTTATTTGCACAAGAGCTTGCCCGCCTTGCCAAGCCGCAAGCTAGTTTAATTGTTGCAAGTCCTGGCCCTTGGCACCTTAAAGAGTTAAAAGCGTTTATTTATGCTGATGTAAAACCGCATACAGAGATAGAACCACCAGCAGGCTTCAGCAAAGAGTCGATAAATTTATTAGAACAGCAGGTGCTGTTGTCGGTCGGTGAGATTAAACATTTAATTATGATGACGCCGTTTGCGTGGAAGTTTCGCCCGGAGCATTGGCAGCAGATTGAGCATCAAGGCCCACAAAAAGTAACGTTATCGTTTTATGTGAGCCAGTTTGTTCGCGATTAGAAGTGTTCTTTAGTGAAGGCTTTATCCATTTTTTCGAACATATCTTTTAATAATTGAGCTAAATCGGTGTAGCGTGGTTTTTCAGTCGTTAACTGTGACTGATAACCATGCGCCTTCATTTTACTGTGCAGCTCGGTATACCAACTTAGCATTGCTGGCTCTAAACGGGTTTCTGCACGGCGGCCTAGCCACAACAAACCTTGAAGCGGTAGTGATAAAAAGAAAAGCGCGATAGTGATAGCTTGTGGAAAATAATCACTACCTAAGTAATTCACTTGCATAAATACGGTCAGCATTGCCAAAATTGGCATCACTGTAATTGCCAGATCAGTGGCCTTGATCACTCTAAATTCGGCAAACAATGGAGCGAGCTCTTGTCGCATCGGCCATTTTTTAGCGTATTGACGACCTGTTTGCACTTGTGACATGACACCTTTTTGCATCATCACTCCTAGGGTTTTCAACTTGTTTCACAACCGAGTGTAACACACTCCCGGATACAATCCCTGCAAAACCTGTCCTAGTTTTAATACCAAATTAATGGTTAGGAGACTAACGTTTAAAGTCTAAATGAGATAAAATGTTATCGGCTTAAGTCAACCAGACTTTAGTATAATTACAGCCTAGCTTTGTTAAGTGTAGCAACAAAATACTTATTTACTATACTGGCAAAGAATTCTAATTATCAAGCCTTAATATACACTGACTGATATCGTACTTTTAGGACCTAGCTATGTCGACGCCCCTTTGCTCACCACAACATGTTTTAGTACTGAACTGTGGTAGTTCAAGTTTAAAATTTGCCATTTTAGATGCCGCCACTTCTGACGAAGTTATTTCTGGTTTAGCTGAGCGCCTTGGCTCAGACACGCCTTCAATCAAATATAAATATAATGGTGAAAAACAACTTATTGAGCTTGCAAAGGGCCAAGCCCACGATGCAGCCATTGCTGAGCTTGTGAAGCTTGTTAATGAGCTAGGCCTTGCAGATAATTTAATTGCTGTGGGTCATCGTGTTGTGCACGGTGGTGAGCATTTCACTGAATCTGTGCTTATTGACGATGATGTACTTGCAGCTATCGAAAAAACAGCCGCACTTGCTCCACTTCATAACCCAGCCAACTTATTGGGCATTCGTACTGCACAGCAAGCGTTCTCAGCGCTGCCACAAATTGCTGTATTTGATACAGCATTTCACCAAAGCATGCCAAATATTGCTTACTTATACGCCCTACCTTACTCGCTTTATAAAGAGCATGGTGTAAGACGTTATGGCTTCCATGGTACAAGCCATTATTATGTTGCAGGTGAAGCTGCAAAATTATTAGGCAAAGAGCGCGAGCAAACCAATGTGATCAGTGCACATTTAGGTAATGGTTGTTCGGTATGTGCGATTAAAGATGGTAAGAGTGTTGATACCAGTATGGGCCTTACACCGCTTGAAGGCTTAGTGATGGGTACCCGCAGTGGTAGTATCGACCCTGGTTTATTCACGTTTTTAACTCAGCAACTAAATTATTCAGTACAAGAAATTGATGACTTACTTAATAAGCAAAGTGGCCTGTTAGGTATTAGTGAACTATCAAATGATTGTCGCACTATTGAAGAAGCCGCCGTTGAGGGCCACCCGCAGGCGAACCTTGCACTCGATATTTTCTGCTACCGCTTAGCAAAGCAAATCGCCGCATTCTTAGTGCCTGTGCAGCGCCTTGATGCGCTTATTTTCACCGGTGGTATTGGTGAAAACTCAGATATCATTCGCGACAAAGTGATCACCCAATTAGGCTTTTTAGGCCTTGAGTGTGACGAAGCTGCAAACTTAGCGGCACGTTTTGGTAAAGAAGGCTTAATTTCAAAAGGCCAAACGCATGCTAAAGCGTTTGTGATCCCGACCAACGAAGAATGGGTTATTGCTAACGATGCAGCCCGCATTGCAAAGGAGGGTTAAGTAAATGGCACGTAGAATTATGTTGATCCCTATTTCGACTGGGGTTGGTTTAACATCTGTTTCTGTTGGTTTAGTGCGTGCGCTTGAGCAAAAAGCGCTCAAAGTGAACTTTTTCAAGCCAATTGCACAGCCACGTTCTGGCGATACAGGTCCTGAAAAGTCGACGCAAATTGTTACCCATGGCTCGCCAATTAATCCACCGACACCATTTGAGCTTAGCTATGCAGAGCAAATGATTGGTGATGGTAAAGGCGACGATTTACTAGAAGAAATCGTAGAGCGCTTTGAAAGCACTATTAAAGAAGACGAAATTGCTATTATCGAAGGTATGGTGCCAACACGTCGTCAGCCATATGCTGGTCGTGTAAACCGTGAAATCGCGCAAACACTGGGTGCTGATATAGTTTTTGTTTTAACACCTAGTAACGATAGCAACGACCAAATTGAAGACCGTTTAGAAATCGCCTCAGGCAACTATGGCGGTGTTAACCACCCTCGCGTGTTAGGCTGTATTTTCAACAAAGTTAATGCACCTTTAGATGACGAAGGTCGTGCCCGTGCTGACCTTGTTGAAGCCCATGAGCCTGAACAACTTGAAAACGAATTAAACCGTTTAGCATCGCTGCCTATTTTCAGAAAGCACCCATTTAAATTATTAGGTTCAATCCCGTGGGATTTCGACCTAGTAGCGCCGCGTGTGCGTGATTTATGTGAATACCTAAAGGCTGAAGTTATTAATGAAGGCGACATGGCTCACCGTCGTTTACGTCGAGTTACTTTCTGTGCTCGTACTGTATCGAATATTTTAAGCCACTTTACCCCAGGTGCATTACTGGTCACTCCGGGCGATCGCTCTGATGTACTCGTTGCCGCTTGTTTATCGGCTATGAATGGTACCAAGCTTGGGGCTATTTTATTAACCGGTGGTTTTAAACCTGAAGATCGCATAATGAAATTATGCGAACAAGCGATGGATACTGGCCTGCCAATTCTTGCTACAGAAGAAGATACATGGCGCACATCTTTATTACTGCACAACTTCAATATGGAAGTACCGTGTGATGATGACCAACGTATCGATAAAGTAAAAGATCACAACGCCAGCCATATTGACTCTGACTGGTTAGACAGCTTGGCACAAAGTGTTGGTCGTACTCGTAAAATGTCTCCACCAGCGTTTCGCTTCTTACTGACAGATAAAGCTCGTCAAGCGAATAAAACGGTTGTTTTACCAGAAGGTAATGAGCCGCGCACAATTAAAGCTGCGGCAATTTGTGGTCAACGTGGCATTGCAAAAACAATTTTACTTGGTGACAAAGAAGAGATTTTACGTATCGCTGAGCAACAAGGTGTTGAGCTTAACGATAACGTAACTATTGTTGAGCCAAGTGATGTGATCAACGATTATGTTGCGCCTATGGTTGAAATTCGTAAAAACAAAGGCTTAACAGAAGTAGTTGCTCAAGAGCAATTACTGGATAACGTGGTGCTCGGCACCATGATGCTTGAACAAGGTAAAGTAGATGGTCTAGTGTCGGGTGCGGTTAACACTACAGCGAATACGATTCGCCCGCCGTTACAGTTAATTAAAACTGCACCAGGTTCATCGTTGGTATCGTCAGTATTCTTTATGTTGTTACCTGATCAAGTTCTGGTTTACGGTGACTGTGCAATCAACCCAGACCCAACGGCAGAGCAACTGGCCGATATCGCGATCCAGTCAGCTGATTCAGCGGCTGCGTTTGGTATTGAACCGCGTGTTGCAATGATAAGCTACAGTACGGGGACTTCGGGTTCAGGTGCTGACGTAGAAAAAGTGCGTGAAGCCACTAAACTTGCCCAGCAAAAGCGCCCTGATTTAGTGATTGATGGCCCGCTTCAGTATGATGCTGCAATTATGGAAAACGTCGCAATTAAGAAAGCACCAGACAGCCCGGTTGCAGGTAAAGCAACGGTGTTTGTATTCCCTGATTTAAATACCGGTAATACAACTTATAAAGCCGTACAACGTAGTGCTGATTTAATTAGTATTGGCCCTATGCTGCAAGGTATGCGTAAGCCGGTAAATGACTTGAGCCGTGGTGCATTAGTAGACGATATCGTTTACACCATTGCCCTTACAGCGATTCAAGCTAAGCAAGTTGAAAGCTTAGAAAATTAACCCTTCAAAATTTAGGCTAATTTATAAAATCCTTATAAATTAGCCTATTACCTTCTTTATACTGACCTATTCCCATATTTATCCACAGAATCTGTGGACAACCTCAACAGCGATATTGGGCAAAACCTCAGCAATCAAAATTATTGCGCTTTATCTTAACTTTGTTTACCTATACTATAAATTCAAAGGCTTCAAAGATAGGATCGCAGATGTCAAAACAAACGTTACAACTTCATAGTGAAGAACTTACCATTCATAGTTTAGATGTCGATGCAACGATTGACCCTGCCTTACTCCAACAAGCTATTTTCTTTATTGCAAAAACGGCTGATGAGCTGTCTATTGTCTGCCCAAGTAGTTTCCAGCTCGACAGTCTGGACCAAGAAACCGACTGGCAAGCACTGGAAGTCATTGGCCCACTTGGTTTTTCATTAACAGGTATTATGGCGAACATTTCTGGGGTGCTAGCAAAAGCGTCAATTTCGATTTTTGCTTTATCAACTTACGATACCGATTATGTATTGGTGAAAAAGCAAAGTATGGCCAAAGCCATTACAGCTCTGAAAAAAGACGGTTACCATGTGCTAGGTGATGTTAAATAAGCCATGACTAACGAAGTTCAATACTTACCCGAACGCAGCCTCAGAAAAGCACGCTGCATGGCCATTAAAAGCCCATTTACTGGGCGTGTAAAAAGCATTAGCGAACACCCTGAGCCATTTTTTCGTTTTGCCACCCTTGGCCCAGGGATTAGTGTTGAACTAACTAGCCACAACATCATCGCGCCATTCGATGGCACCCTATTACAAGTTAAAAATGCCGGTAAAGAATACATTTTACAGGCAAAAAACGGTTTAAAAGTTTTATTAAACTTATCGTTTTCATCGGTTGAAGAACATATCAACCACACCAATATTGCTAAATTAAACGGCAGTAAAATTAGCCAAGGTGAACGATTAGCCTATTTTGATTTACGCGAGCTGAGCAGCCCTATGCTTGGCACACTGTGCGTTCTCAATAGCCAACACCTTGGACCCCTATATTATTCACTATCTCAGGTCACTGCTGGGGTAGACACATTACTCACTGTAACGAAAAAGTAGAATTTATGACTATCATGTACGGTATCAGCAATTGCGATACAATCAAAAAAGCCAAGAAATATTTAACTGATAACAATCAAGAGTTTACTTTCCATGATTACCGTAAAGACGGCATTAGTGCTGAGCTAGTTAATGAGTTTGCAGCGCACATTGATTGGCAAGATTTAGTTAATAAACGCGGCACAACTTACCGTCAATTATCTGATGAGCAAAAGCAAAACCTAGATAAAGAAACTGCATTAGCATTACTGGTTGAGCAACCTGCGATGATCAAGCGCCCGGTACTTGTGCATAACGGCCAATACCACTTAGGTTTTAAAGCCGCTCAATACGATGAGATTTTTGCCTAATGACTCACCCTGTTATTGAACTTGCTCAAGCGCTTATTCAGCGTGAATCAGTAACGCCTGAAGATGCTGGTTGCCAAGCGTTAATGAACGAACGCCTTGAAAAACTTGGCTTTAATATTGAATCACTGTTTTTCACTGATACGCTAAATACTTGGGCTCGTAAGGGCGATGCGTCACCGCATTTTTGTTTTGCTGGTCACACAGATGTTGTACCAACAGGTCCTGAAAAAAATTGGCAGCACCCTCCTTTTTCTGCACAGGTAAAAGACGGTATGTTACATGGCCGCGGTGCAGCCGATATGAAAGGCTCTTTAGCTGCCATGGTGGTTGCCACCGAGCGTTTTGTCGCTAAACACCCTGATCATAAAGGGTCAATTTCGTTTTTAATTACGTCTGATGAAGAAGGCCCGTTTATCAACGGCACAACCCGTGTTATCGATACCCTTGAAGCACGAGGTGAGAAGATTGATTTATGCCTAGTTGGCGAACCATCTTCACGAGATGTACTTGGCGATGTGGTAAAAAATGGTCGTCGTGGTTCATTAACTGGCTTTTTAACTGTGAAAGGTGTGCAAGGCCATGTTGCTTACCCGCATTTAGCGCAAAACCCAATTCATTTAGCTGCTCCTGCGTTAACTGAGCTAAGTCAAACCGAGTGGGATCAAGGTAACGAATTTTTCCCTGCAACGAGTTTTCAGGTTTCGAATATTAACGGTGGCACCGGTGCTGGTAATGTGATCCCAGGTGAACTTGAAATTCAATTTAACTTTCGTTTTAGCACCGAAGTCACCCACCAACAGCTACAGCAACGAGTGGTTGATATTGTTGAGAAACACAACCTCAATTACGAGCTAAATTGGATTGTTAATGGACTACCGTTTTTAACCGACCATGGTCCGTTAGTTGATGCCACCGTTCACGCTATTAAGCAAGTAACTGGACGCGACACCGCACTTGAAACCACCGGCGGTACTTCTGATGGTCGCTTTATTGCACAAACGGGTGCCAAAGTCATTGAGCTTGGTCCGCGTAATGAAACTATTCATAAAGTAGATGAATGTGTTAGCACCGATGATTTAATTCAACTAGCTGATATTTACGAAGTCATTTTAGAGCAACTGCTTACATGAACCAAACCGAGCTTAAACAATGCGCCACGGGGTTAAGTAGCTCACATTTAGTTGAGCTACAAAATCATCGCTTGCATCGTGATATTGTTAATGATTTTTTAGCTCTGCAGCAAGGGGCAAAACAAGCAGGTATTGATCTGACAATTGCCTCAAGCTTTCGCGATTTTTATCGTCAAAGTGCAATTTGGAATGCTAAATTTCAGGGCCTTCGACCGGTTTACACCTTTGAGCAAAAAGCAGTAGATTTAAAAAGCCTAAGTGATACTGAAAAGTGCCACGCTATTATGCTTTACTCGGCACTCCCTGGGGCAAGTAGGCACCACTTTGGTACCGACCTCGACATTTACGATACCCGCCCTATTGACGATGATTATCAGCTGCAATTAACCCCTGATGAGTATTCGCCCACAGGGCCCTTTGCCAAGCTTGCTACATGGCTTGACGATAACCTAGAAAAGTATGGTTTTTATCGCCCTTACCAAGAATACAAAGGTGGGGTTGCCCCTGAGCCTTGGCATATTAGTCATATTGGTGCAGCTGCTAAGATGATGCAGTATTTGTCAGTTGCAACATTACAGCAATGTATTGAACAAAGTGAGCTTAGCGGCAAACAAGCGATACTAGCCGAACTAAACACCCTGTATGAACGCTACGTATTAAATGTTAATAAGCCCTAATCTAGACACTGCGCTTTTTAGCCATTAAAAACACCAGTACAGCGCCAAGAATTAAGGCGCTGGCTACAACTAAACGCGCAGTTAATTGCTCATCTAATACCACCACCCCTGCTAATGTGGCAAGCACGGGCACGGTTAGCTGTACCACACCTGCTTGGCTACTTTTAAGCCTAGGTAGTGCAATGTACCAAATGCTATAACCAAGCCCAGATGCAAGCGCTCCTGAAGCTATCGCCAAATAAACGCCAGTTGCTGTGATACCCTGCCAATCAACCACGGCTAGAAAGACTAAAATTGGCACAAGTATTAAACTTCTTAGAAAGTTAAAGCTGGTTGCTTGCAAAGGTGAGCTGCATGATTTTCCGCGAATACTGTAAACACCCCACGCCACACCACTTAACGCCATGAGCATTGCAGGCATGAATGAAGGTACGGTGGCTGAGGGCAGCATTAAGTAAATAAAACCCGCAAAAGCAACAAACAAAGCCCCCCACTGCACTTTACTGAGTGGCTCTTTATTTAAAACACTATGACCTATCATGGTTAACTGCACTGCCGAAAATAAGATAAGTGCGCCTGTGCCTGTGTTTAAATCAACATAGGCAACTGAAAAGCACAGCGCGTAAACAAATAAACTAAGCGCACTGATATTGTTACCTTTATCGGTTAAAGGTTGTGCTGATTGTGATTTTGTTTGCTTTAGCTTTGTTTGCCATAAAAGTAAGCCAAGCAACATAAACGCGCCACTGGCTAAGCGAATGGCAGTAAAACTTAACGGATCAATATCACCACTTTGCAATGCCATTCGGCACAGCAAAGAATTAGCTGCAAACGCACAAAGTGCAATCAAGGTATACAGTACAGTGCTTAACAAATGCGGTGTTCCTTTAACATAAAAAATAAAAAGACCAGAAAGTTGTCTATTAACTTACGATTTTTTACATAATTTATCATATAAGGTTAAGCCGCGTATGCTAATCTGAGTACATTGTTTAAAAGGAGTGTTCAGTGCATCGACGTTTATTTATTGGAGCTGCTTTACTGTTATCTGGTTGCAGTACCATAGGTATTACTGATCTATTCCAAGATTATGCTACGCAGCTAAGACCTGTGCGCCAAGCTGTTTCTCAAAATAACATTGCAAGTGCTCAGCAACTTTTGCCAAGTAATAGCCGTGTTCACAGTAACTATTTGTTAAATCAGCTTGAAACGGCCCGTCTTGAGTTTTTGGCAAAACAAAATTCTCAGGCCAATGAGACCTTTGAAGCTGTTTATCAAAATATGGAAAAAAAGCGTCAAGCAGCCAAAGTACAGCTAAGTGCAGGCCTTGAGCAAACAAACTCATTATTAACCAATGACTCTGTGATTGGTTATGAGCCGGCAGCCTATGAAATGACTATGCTGCATAGCTACAAAGCATTGAGTTATGTATTTGATAAACAACTTGAATCTGCATTAGTTGAAGTTAGACGCGCTAATAAAGTGCAAGAAGATGCACTAAAAGATAATCAAGCTGTACTTGATGAACAAGCAGAACAGGCCGCTGAAGGCTACCCTGATATGGCCGAGTTAATTGGTAATGTCAAAAATGGCTTTCAAAATGCTTTTACGTTTTATTTATCGGCCCTACTTTATGAGGCAGATAAACAATTTGATGATGCCTATATCGACTATAAGAAAGCGCTCGAAATAAACAGTGAGAATAGCTACTTACAGCAAGCAGTGTTACGCCTTGCCAAAAAACAAGGGTTTGATCAGGACTTTGAAGAATTTAGCAAACGCTTTGGCAAGCTAAAGCAGACTCAAGCAAACACGGGCCAAGTAATTGTAATTGCAGAGCAAGGTTTAATACCAGCAAGGCAAGAGTTTAATTTACGGTTACCTATTTATACTTCGCGTGGCGATGCACGCTTTTATAGTGTTGCCATGCCAGTTTATCGCGCTGCGCCCTATGCGGCCAGTGATAAAACAGTGACTCTCGATGGCGAAAATTTGCCACTGACGCCCATTGTTAGGCTCGAAGCGTTAGCGGCGAAGACATTAAAAGATCAAAGTGCTGGCAGAATAACCCGACAAGTAATGCGTCTGGTAGCAAAAGAAAAGGTACGTGCAGAGTTAGCAAGAAGTGGCGGCGATGTTGGTAACATTTTAGCCAACATTTATAACGTTGCATCTGAGCAAGCTGATACACGAAGCTGGTTGACTTTACCAAGCCAACTTAGCATTGCTCAGCACCCAATGCCCACAGGTCAGCACACTTTAACTGTGCCAGGGCATGGCGAAATAACTTTTACGGTTGGTAAGCAAGGGTTAACCTTGATTTTTCTAACCTCCATAAATAACTACTACGACACACACGTTGTACAACTCTAGGAGCAATGATGAAATACTTAGTGCCACTATTAACCATTTTACTTGTTGCGGCTTGCTCCTCACGCCCTACCACTTCTGGCATTGGGGTTGAGCAGGCATCACAACAGTATAACCAACAACTGATTGTTAATAACCCTGAACTTGGCAAGAAATTAGCCATTACAGATGTAAAAACACGCCAAACGAATGGCTTAACTGATGTGGTTGTGACACTGGCAAGCCAATATAAAAAGTCTCAATATTTACAATACCAATTTACTTGGTATGACGCTGATGGCTTTGTTATTCGCGGCAACCACTCACCTTGGCAACCCATTACTTTATTTGGATTTGCTAAAACTCAATTACCGGGCCTAGCCCCGACAGCAAATGCTGTCACCTTCTCGCTTGCAGTGCGTGAAGTGTCAACAGAAGCACAAGAATTTGAAGATTAAGGATACTACAATGAAATTACTTTCTGTTAAATCGGCTGCGGCCGTTGCAATGACAAGCGCTTTGTTACTATCTGGCTGTGCTAATAAGGCCGTTGTTAGCTATGGTGATGCGCAAGCTGTTGAAACCACAGACATCAATTTTGGTTCAACAGATCTACAAAAAGTAGCAAGCCAAATGACAGACTCGTTACTTGCTTCACCTGTGGTTGGCACCATGACAGCAAATACTCGCCCAGTCGTGTTTGTTGAGCGTATTAAAAACAAAACGAGCGAGCACATTGATACTGAATCAATAACCGATTCAATTTCAACACAGTTACTACGCAGTGGTAAGTTCCGCTTTGTTGATATGACCCGTGTTGAGGCTGTGCGTGAGCAACTTAATTTCCAAAACGTTGACCCACTTGTAAACCCAAATACCGCTATTGCTTTTGGCCAGCAAGTTGGTGCGCAATATATGTTATACGGCAACTTATCGAGCATCGTTAAATCAAATGCTGACAAGGCTGATGTCTATTACAAATTCACTATGCGTTTAATGGATTTAAAAAGCGGCTTAGTTGAGTGGGCTGATGAAACTGAAATCCGTAAAACACGTGAGAAATCAACTTTTGGCTGGTAGCCAGGAGGGTTTATGAAATACCTAGTAGCAATCTTAGCAAGCTGTTTATTACTGAGCTCGCCTAGTTATGCTGACTACCAGCGTAACAAAGCAGTACCAGTACAACAGGTGTTGTTTGGCTCAGTACAGTCAGTACGAGCCATTACCGAACAAGAACTGGTCAAAGATAAAACCAACGGCTGGGAAACCTTTGGCGGTGCACTTATTGGCGGTGTAATCGGTAATCAGTTTGGTGGCGGTAGTGGCCGTACTGTAGCAACCATTTTAGGTTCGATGATTGGTGGCTCTGTTGCTCACAACCGTCAGCAAAACAGTCGCGTTATACAATATCAGCTCGTTGAATTGATGATCAAAGTAGAAAGCGGCGAACAGTTTATGGTTGTGCAAGACAAAGATAACCAAATGCTGTTTAACCAAGGTGATAAAGTACGTTTGGTGTACCTCAATGATAACACGGTGCGTGTTGATAAAGCGTATTAAAAAAGCGAGCCTCGGCTCGCTTTCTTTAGCTTTGTCGATAATCAGCGAAGAATCGCTGCATCTTACTCATGGCTTCTGTTAAATCATCTTTGTTTGGTAAAAACACCAATCTAAAATGATCAGGATCAGGCCAGTTAAAAGCGCGACCATGCACTAATAAGATTTTCTCCGCTTTGAGTAAATCTAAAATCATGCGCTCATCATCTTTAATATTAAAGTGCGCCGTATCCACTTTCGCAAATGCGTAAAGCGCCCCTTTAGGCTTTTTACAGCTAATACCATCAATTGCATTTAAACCACGCCATGCAATATCACGCTGAACGTAAAGCCGACCACCTGGGTTTATCAGGTTATCGATTGACTGCACACCACCTAAAGCTTGTTGAATAGCATATTGTGCTGGTACATTAGCACATAAGCGCATTGATGCCAGCATATCTAGGCCACGGCTCAAATCGTCCATCATGCTAGTGCGACCGCTTAGCACCATCCAGCCCATTCGCAATCCCGCAGCGCGGTACGTTTTTGCTAGGCCATTAAAGGTGATAATTGGTACATCATCACACAGTGCGCCAATTGAGCTGTGGCTGACACCGTCGTACAAGATTTTCTCGTAAATTTCATCGCTCAATAACAATAATTTATGCTCGCGAGCAATGTTGATCAGTTCCATCAACAGATCATCGCTATATACCGCACCGGTTGGGTTATTTGGGTTAATAAGCACCAATGCTTTGGTCTTTGAGGTGATCTTCGATTTAATATCAGCAATATCAGGAAACCAATCTTGTTCTTCATCACAAAGATAATGCACAGGGTTACCCCCTGCTAATTTAACCGAAGCTGTCCATAGCGGATAATCCGGTGCAGGAATAAGCACTTCATCGTCATTATCAAGTAGTGCTTGCGTGGTCATTTGAATGAGTTCGCTGACCCCATTGCCGATATAAATATTATCGACATCAAGGTTATATAAGCCGCGTTGCTGATAGTGCTGATAGACTGCCACACGGGCTGAGTAGAGGCCTTTAGAGTCACAGTAGCCTTGGGCTGAATATAAGTTACGAATGATATCTTTGTGCATATCTTCAGGCATATCAAAGCCAAAGGCAGCTGGATTACCAATGTTTAGCTTTAATACTTTTTGCCCTTCGTCTTCCATTTTTCGAGCTTGTGCAAGCACAGGCCCACGTATGTCATAACAGACACCGTCTAGTTTGTGACTCTTTTTGATTTGTGACATGGTTACCTCTACTAATTAGCCTTAAGACTAACCTAGTAAGGGGCCACCACGCCAGAGGATTTTTGCGGTTATAACTGAAATAAATTCAAGTTTTTAGCGAGTAGCGAACCAAGCTTGTAATTTTTCTACAGAGCCAGAAACTTGCTGATCGATACTTGCACTGTTTTGCTGTGCTATATCAGCATTCCCTTCATTGAGTGCATGCTCAATTGATTGAGCGAGCTCAGATAGACTTTGGGCTCCAAATTGGGCAGCATTTGATTTTAAGCTATGAGCATGACGCGCTGCAGCTTCGTTGTCTGAACCAAGATTAGCGTGCACTTCAGAGCCTAACCTTTGAAACTCGCTACAACAAAAAGAAAGCGTGTCAGCAAATTGATCACCCAGTAGCGACTCCATTCCTTCAAGCGCACTTTCATCGATAGTGATAGTCGTCATCTTTATCCCTTAATAAAACCAAATATTTAAATCGCAATTTTAGCTGTCTGCTTTAAAAATGCAAAATTACAGCTCTAGCTCATGTATACTAAAGAGACTTCAAATGTATACAAGAGTATCTATGGCTAGAGAATTATGCTCACATTGTGGCTTTTCAATTAAAACCTGTTTATGTGATTCAATAAGCATAATCAATAATAAACTAAAAATCATTATATTACGCCACCCAAGTGAGGAAAAAGTCACTAAAAATACGGCCAATTTACTGAATTTAGGTTTAGAAAATTGCCAGATCATCGCTGGTGAGTCAGAGCAAGACTTTTTACAGCTTGCAACATTGCCAAAAGCAACAACAGCGGTTCTTTACCCTACTGAGGATGCCTTAAGTCTAGATGAGCACACTGCCACTACAGATGCTTTCAAACAGTCTTTAAATCATTTAATCGTAATTGATGGTACATGGAAAAAAGCCTACAAAATGCTGCAATTAACCCCTAGCCTCCGTGCATTTCAAACGGTGAGTTTTAAGCACATACCACAAAACAAATACGTCATCCGTAAAGCACCTCGAGCAGATAGTTTATCAACTTTAGAAGCTGTAGCTCATAGCCTTAAATTAATTGAAGGCATTGATGTAACACCACTATACAGATTATTAGCAGCACTGGTCGATAAGCAAACCCAGCATATGCCGGATGATGTTAAGGCACGCTATCTCTAATGCGTGTATCAAAACGACTAAGCGCAGGTTTTCATCGTAAGGGACCCGATTATCGCTTTGATGATCAGGTCGATTTTGACGATATTCGCGACACCTTTGGTTTTCGCACTATGGTGGTTGGTAATTGGGTTAATAAGCAAGAACGGCTATTAGCGGCGAATTTAATTTACGATGCTTTAGCCGATCTTGCGCAAATACTGACTTTACCGCCAACGGCAATTGGCCTTAGAGGGAAACTCAATTTTGCTTTTGGTCATGGCGGACAAAAAGGTGTGCAGGCTCATTATAATGCTCACAGCCAAACCCTTGCGCTGGCTAAAAATGCAGGTGGTGGCGCACTCGCCCATGAATGGTTTCATGCTTTTGACCATCATATTTGTCAGCACTTATTTAGCGGCAGAAAGAGCATGCAATTCTGTTCGGCGCTGTGGCTCGAACAGTCACCAGACTTGAGTCATCCACTTAATCAACGCTTAAATGAGTTTTATCATCAGGTATTTTTAGATAACTCTGGTAAAAATCCAAATGAATTCGTAAAACAATCTATCGCTTTTGATAAGCAAGTAAAGCAACTTTATATGAGTATGCCTGAGGAACTAGCTGCCCGCTGTTTTGAAAAGTGTATTAGCGTCCACCCTAACATCAAAAATAGCTTTTTAGTGAGTGGCTTATCGAAAAGTGGCTTAATCTACCCGGATGAGCAGCATACGATGAATTGTTTTGAAGCCTTGCTTAAATATTTTAATCAGCTAGGTTCGCTGTTGCATCAAGATTAAGGTCAAGTTTTTGCACCTTGCTTATCCAGTCTAAATAATCATCTGCGGCAAGGGGTTTTGAAAAATAATATCCCTGTCCAAACTGGCAACCATAGCTTTGTAACATAGCGAGGCTTTGCTCATCTTCAATACCCTCAGCAACAACATGTGCACCTAAAGTAGTGGCGATATCACAGGTTGCCTTACAGATACTTTGATCATTAACCGAAAACGGCAGATTTAACACAAATTGTTTATCTATTTTGACTTCATCAAAACCAAGTTGGCTTAAATAGGCAAGTGATGAGTAGCCTGTACCGAAATCATCAATAGCGAGTTTTAAACCTATTAAACGGTAATCATCAAGCATGGCTTTAATTTTTTTACTCTCTTCTAAGGTCGCTGATTCAGTGAGCTCTAACATCACTGATTCAGCCGCCACATTTTGCTCATTTAAAATGGTAATTAGCAGCACAGGTAAATTTTTATTTAATAAATCCTTTGCAGAAATATTGATGGAAATAACATGATCGGGTATCAGTTTGCAAAACTTCGCTTGCCATTCAACCCCCTTTTCAACGACCCACTCTGTTAGCTGATTGATCACCCCTGCTGACTCTGCAATTGGAATAAATATCTCAGGACTAACAATACCAAAAATTGGATGTGTCCAGCGCAGTAATGCTTCACAGCCAACTACTTTGCCCGTTTTCAAACATATCTGCGGTTGAAAGTGCAAACTTAGCTGATTTTCATCAATCGCAATTTTAAGCGCTGCCGCAATGGATAACCTTTGTTCAGAAAGCCGCGCACTTTCTGAGTCGAACATACGCCAACGTTCACCTTGTAGGCGCTTTTCAGTCATTGCTTGTATTGCACATTGCAATATTTGTTTCGCGGTATTGCCATGCATCGGGTAATAAGCAACACCAATATCAACACGGTCGACTAAGTTAATTTCTTCATGAGTAAGGCCCTCTTCAAACACACCATGGATCATGCAGGCAAATTGCTCAATATGGCTTAATTCTAGTTCGCCCAAGATCAAACACCCAAATGTACTATCGTCAATATGAGCAAGCCATGTGCTTCTGGTGGCTTGAACTTCCAACTTTAATGTATTCATGGTCTGCATCTGAATGTTTAATATACTTAGTTTTTCATTGATACAAATATTAGCTTGCTCAAACCCAAAGGTAGAACGTGCATTTGAGAGTACATGAGGTTTAAATAATAAAACTGAAAAATGTTGCTTTTGCGACACTTTTTTCATCATTTGCGCGAGTAAAAATTGTTTATTTGGTAGCTTCGTATCCGCATCGTGCAGCATCGAATAACTAAATGCTGAAATTTGCTGACGGTCTTTTAATAACAGTACGGAGCAGATCGCCAATGATGTGAGCAATAAAATGGTGTTATGAATTCCATGGTAGCCAATACCAAATCCATTCCATAAAAACAGACTTAACGCCTGAATAACAATAATTAGAAGCATAAAAATACGCAGATGAGTACGATTACCCTTACGCTTAATCAAACTATAAAATATTACAGAGGCAAAGCACAAAAAGCCCAAACAGCTGACTATAAATAACCACTGACGATTAAAATGAGGCAATAGTGATGACAATAAAGCTGCACTGAATAAACACAGCATCATTGCTTGCCAGGCCTTTTTAAACTTTGCTGTATAGGTATGGATCGCTAAAAAATGATATAAAAAATAGCTCACAAAACATAATGCAAACTCATTAACAGGCCATTTAGATTCCCAATTAAAACCACCAATTAGATAATTTATTAATCCGTTATCGATTAAAAACCCAATGGTGACCAATATAAAATAGGCATTTAGGACTAAGTATTTTGTTCGCTGGGATACAAAAAAGTAAACACCACAAACAAACATACACAAAATCAGCCCCCCTAAAATCGCACCGTAACTCAAAATAGTTTGATGTAAGTCAACTTCAAAACTTTTTGCTGTTTCGACACCTAGTTCTAATGTTAGAGATCTTTTGTGCACGAAGTTAACTAGCGCCCAGCGAGCTCCTTGGCTGTGCTCTATTAACCAATGAGGTCGCACATTCGATAAACTTTCTAGAGAAGCAAGCCGCTGATCATTGGTGGACTGATAATTTTCATCTAACAGATAAAACTTTGCCCACGTTAAGTTAGGCTCACTAAGATAAACAACATAGTTTTTATTTTCAGGCAATTGCTGTAAATCGATAATTAACCAATAGGAGGTTTGTGCTGCGAGGCGAACCGTATTGTTTTCTAAAGCATTTAAAGGCTCAGCATTTTGCAGTGATACTTCGAGGGTCTGACTAAGTTTGGCTAAAGGCTGTTCTGAATCAAGTACCCATACCGGTAAGTTATTGCTTGCAGCATTAATACTGGCACTATGAAGCGATACGCAGCCCAGTAAAACGAGCAAAATTTTTATAACCTGATGGATCAGCTTGCCAATAAAGTGCATTTTAGCTCCGTGCTTTAAACACCAGCTAAAAGTATGGGATGAATACGCTTAAATTGCCAATTTATGAGAATGCAAATAAGTAAAAAGTTGAACAAATAATGATATGTGGCCCAAAGACCACATGTTGAAGGATTATTTATTATCGTCACTAATGCGGCTTGCTACTGCCGTATTTTGATCTTTATATTTAGCATCTTTACGTGTGTTATAAGGGCTCTGTGCTGGGCTTGTCATGGTTTCAAAACTCATGGCACCAATTTTCATCATTGGACGAAGCGCAAGTGGCAGCTTGCCTGAGTTATAAAACTCTAAAACGATATTACCCGACCAACCTGGATCAATACGATGCGCTGTTACATGTACCATCAAACCAAGGCGTGCTAACGACGAGCGACCATCTAACCAACCAACAATATCTGCTGGTAAAGTAACTTTTTCATGAGTAATAGCCAATGCTAATTCACCTGGATGAAGGAAAAAAGCTTCTTCTTCATCAAGCACAATTTCATCACTCATGATTGATTCCATTGCCTTATTAAGCTGATCTTTAGGGCCACTTAAATCAACATACGCAGCAGTATGATCTTGGAAAACACGAAACTTATTGCCCAAACGCAGGTCAACCGTGACACCCGAGATCATTTCATTACTTGGTGCTGGCTCTATAACAATGCGGCCTTCGTCAATATATTGCTGAATATGGGTATCTGATAATCTCATTTATTATTCTACCTAAACAACTTAAACATTTGATTTAAAGTTGGAAAAAACGATAACTTTAACAAAAAACACAAACCTTTTGCGTCTACGAAAAGCTAATTATAGTGGACTTAGTGAGGCATATATTACACAAATCAACAGTGCGTTGCTTCAATAATTATTAATTAATTAAAATAGATAATAAAAAGCCGCTCAACGAGCGGCTTTTGTTCCTTTTGAGATCACATATTAAAAGCTATAACGGGCACCGATTGTGTAACGTGGTCCATATTGACGAGCAAATAAGAACTGCTCTTCGTAACGGCCATAGCCACGCTCAGTTTCGTTGTTAAGGTTTATACCTTCAAAGAAAACAGTCGTGTTTTCGTTAATGTCGTAGTTAACACTCAAGTCCCACTGACCATATGTATCGCCAAATTGTGGCGGCGCATCAGATGAGCCTTGTGCTTGACCAACACCAATTAAGTAAGAGTCACGCCATGCGTAAGTCACTTTCACAGATAAACCATCTTTATCGTAAAAAGCTTGGAAGTTAGCTGAGTCACTTAAGCCAGATAAAGGAGCTTGTTGAGTCAAACTTGCTACATCAAATTCAACATCACCATCAACAAACGTAGCATTAACCCCTAAACCAAAGCCGCTTTCACCAAATAAGTGTTGAACAGCTAGTTCAAAGCCATCAACTGATTTACTATCCGTGTTTTGTGGTTGAGTAATATCCCACACCATCAGTGGATCAGAACTCGTTGGTTCAATAGCACCATCCGCATTACCATAACCTAATGCCAGCATTTCATTGAACACAGCGTCACTTGTAGCTTGCTCACCACGAGCTTCTACAGATGCCACAGCTTCAAGGTAACGAGGACCATTTAAGATATCGTATAAACCATCAATGGTTGTTTCAGTTATTTGCGTTTGAATAAAGTTATCTACGTCTTTTTTGAAGTAACCAACCGAAGCATAGCTACCTTCGCCGTAGTAGTACTCAAGTGATAAATCGAGGTTAGTTGATTCAAATGGCAACAGATTAGTATTACCTTGGCTACCTGTACGCGAACCTGGTTTCGGGCTACCCGTTAAGCTACGGCCACCAGCCAAATTACCCAGCGGCGCACGTGCCATGGTTTTACCCCATGAAACACGACCAACAAGCTCGTCTGTAATTTCAACTTTTACGTCGATGTTCGGCAACCAGATATCATAGTTACCTTCTTCTTGATAAAAGTTATCTGTACCGCCAGTTTCGTACTGCATGATCCACTCAGATGCACTCACCCAGTTAACTTGGCTTTCAACACGTTGACGAACCGTACTGGTCACATCCGTTTCTTCATAACGAAGACCTGCGTTAATCTGTACGAAGTAATCAGATAATTCAAACTCCCATAAGCTGTTCACATAGAAGCTTTGTGTCTTCTCTTCTACGTAGCTTTCACTGTCGATACCATCAAAGAATGGGTCTATTGAGTACTGATTATCGCCCAATAAATCTTCGTTTAAAAAGTCAAGTTGACGCGCTAACGCTTCTTCAAAGCTATAGGTGTAATAGTAATTTGGTTCAAGGGCACTACCACCACCAGAGAATTGATCTAGCATGTCGCCTGTATCATTATAAGTGAACATGCCATCAGGGAAGATTTCGGTGAATGATGGGTTAAAACCAGGGCCGCCACGTAAGCCACTCCATGCAGTAAAACCGCCCATAGTTTGCTTAGTATTGGCAGCACCGAATTTCACTTTAACAAGTGGAATTTCAAAGCTTTCATTAAACCAGGTTGCATGAAGCTGAGCTTGCTCAACATTAGACTCACCAGGCGAGTAAATAAACTGACTGAAGTTTGAATCAATCTCACTTGGATCAAGCACCGTTGTGCCATTGTTCCAGTTAACGTAGGCATGCGGAACTTCACCAGTGCGATAATCATATACTTTGCTCTGTAACTGATCTGAGCCAAGAATGATTTGACCATCAGAACCTAAGCCATCATCTGCGCCGTTATCTGTTTCGTTTTTCGAATCGTGATAATCGAACTCAACTTCCCACTGGTCGTTAATTTGCCACTCTAGGTTTAAACCAATTGAACGTGCTTTAACTTCAGTAGTGCCACGGCTTGCTGTAAATGAACCATCATTACCACTGATATCGGCATAAATCGCTGTACCATTTTCATCAAGCTCATAGCTGTTAATGTTACTGCCAAACTCATTCCAAATACCCCAACCCACGGTATTCACACCGGTGATTGCACGACTCGCCGTGTAATCAACCGTTGCAGTGAAGCTTTCAATTGGCGAGTACTGTAAAGTTACTTGGCCATTAGTGCGCTCACGTTCAACATCAGCAATGCTGTAGTTCATGTCTTTCGGAAAGAAATGATTACCGACACGGTTGCCTTCGCTATCGACTGCACGAGGGTCAATGTAGTCAGCTTCATCAAGGGTCGGTAAATCAACATTGGCTTGCCAACCTTGAATATTGGCGTTTTGCTGTTGAAAATCACGTTCTTGATGTGAGAATGATGCCGCAAAACCAAATGTATCATCAACATAAGTATTGCTGTACATTGCAGAAAACTCTGGGGTTACATCATCACCGGCCTCATTAGATGAATCGTGAATAGCCTTAATAGACGAGCTAAATTTCTCGCCAGGGCTATTTAATGGGCGCGTAGTAATAATATTTACCGTAGCACCTAGACCACCACTTGGTACATCTGCTTGCCCTGATTTCGCTACTTCAAGTGCACTGACACCGTCAGCGGCAATATTCTCAAGGGCGTAAGAACGGGTGTAACCCGTACCTGGCATTTGACGGCCATTCAGCATTACGAGGTTAAACTCAGGACCAAAACCACGTACCGTAATTTCGCTACCTTCGCCGTTAGAACGACTCACTGATACACCTGTAATACGTTGTAATGATTCAGCTAAGTTAGTATCTGGGAATTTACCCATCTCTTCTGCTGAAATCGCATCTACAACACCTGTTGCATCACGTTTCATATCCATGGCGCGGATCATACTGCCACGAATACCTTTAATTTCGATAACTTCAATATCGTTATCAGCTTTCTCTTGTTCATCTTGTGCATAAGCAGACATAGTGCCCAGCCCTGCAGTTAAGATCATCGCAACTGACGCTGCAAGAGGTGTTTTAATAAATTTTGTGCTTTTCATGATTTACCTGCTTTTGCAATATGTTGTCATGGATACTGAGTGCCGAATTCAGCACCCATCACTTGTTGCCAATGTTAATTACGGGTTTGAAATAACTGCATTATCAATACGGAACACAGCTCCCTCACCTTGACTCCACGCAGGAAATACCATGATGACATCAATTGAACTTATGTCTAAACCGGCTTGTAACAATGAATTGACCGTAAAAGTATAGGTTTGCCACTCACCTGCAACAGGGTCAACACCTTCTATGCTGGTATTAAGGTTAACTTCAACTGCAGTACCACCATTATCAGGGCCACCACTAGATTCTACTTTAACAAACCAAGCTGCATCCGGTGTTGATGATAAAGAGGTGATCTTCATCTCAAATTGCAATACACCCTCATCAATTAAAGATGATGCATCAAATTGACTGCCACTGCCGCCTGATGTAGTACGGTTGTTAAAGCCAACAACGGTTGGTTTTGGTCCAATCGAAAATTCAGCAGTCAAACCATGTTGCTCATCATCGACGGCCTCAATAGGTGCTAAATCACCACAACAGTTCCAAAGTGGCCAATCAAGATTCATCTCGTCAGCAAAAAGAGTTAATGTTGCAGGAGGTGCATCATTTGTGATCTCTACATTATCCACACGATAAACAGCACCATCACCTTGACCCCACGCAGGGAAAATCATGATCACATCAATCAGCGATACATTTAAACCCGCATCAGCTAATGTTTGCAGTGGGAAAGTATAAGTTTGCCATTCACCAGCAACTGGGCTAACACCTTCAGTGCTAGCACTTAGGTTTAGTTCAACGGCTGTCTTGCCTTCATCACTTTCAATTTTGAAAAGCCAAGGTGCATCTGGAGTAGAAGGTAATGAAGTCACTTGCATATCAAAACGCACATAACCGTCTTCTAGCATAGCGCTTGCGTCATAAGGAGTGGCTTCACCGTTTTCATCGGTAATAAAGGCATCACGGCTAATAAAACCATTTACCGTAGGCTCTGCACCCACACTAAATTCAACCACATTGCCACGGTCGGCATCTTCAACTAACTCAGGCGTTGTGCCACCACAACAGTCCCATGCCGGCCAGTTAGGGTTAAAGCTACTATCAAAAATAGTAAGCGGCGTTACCGTGCCATCACTTGGTGGTGTTGGAGCCGGAGCTTTGCCTTGCACAAGTGCATCGTCTAAGTTGTCATAACCTGGGCGGACTGTTTCACAACCTTTACCTGTATCAGGGTCTTGCGCACACTCATAAACACGAACATAATCCACTTCAAAAGTTTGACCATTTTCGAATACAGTTGTATCAATACCGGTTGCATTAACGTTTTCAGGCCAATCACCACCCACTGCGAAGTTCAGGATTAAATAAAATTCTTGATCGTAAGGAGATGCATCCCAAAAAGTCGTTAACTCTCCGGTTGTTTGATCGAAGTACTCTGAATACCAGCCTCTGTGCTTAAGTGCAATCTCATTGCCCTTCGCATCATAAAGCACTTCTGATTGGCGCTGTGTAGCATATAAATAATCATCTACGTACCAACGAATTTCCCCCTCTTGCCACTCGATAGCATAAGTATGAAAGTCATCAGCAGGATTAGAATCTTGAGCGAAGGTATAAGCTTTGCCACTGCTATCATTATTTGGCCACTCTTGGCCGTAATGTAATGTGCCGTAGATATTTGATTCTACACCGTCTTCGGTTGGTACTTTTAAATTAACCGACTCAACAATGTCGATTTCACCAGAGCGAGGCCATCCACCATAAACTTCATCGGTAGGCATCATCCAAAACGCAGGCCAAGAACCTTGCCCACTAGGCAGCTTTGCGCGTACTTCAAAGCGACCATATTTAAAATCAGCTTTGTAACGAGTATTAATACGCGCAGAGGTATAAGGCTTATCAGCCCCTTCTTCCGCAGGTAACGCAACGATATGTAGAATACCGTCTGCAATAAAGGCGTTTTCTTCACTGTCGGTATAACATTGTTTTTCGTTATTACCGCCACCCGCACAGTTTATTTCGAAACTCCATTTTTTGTCATCAATGGCATCGCCGTCAAAGTTATCTTCCCAAACCATCACCCAATCTGAAACAGGCTCAGTTGGGTTGACAGTATCAATTTTCGTATCTGTGGCAGAGCCGCCGCAGCCAGCTAATGTCGCTACTGAAAGCGCCATTGTAAGTTGTGTTAAGTGTGTTTTGAATCTGTTCATTGCATTGAACCCTAACATTATGTGTTTGTTAGTACTCAACTGATTTATATGAATATTATTCTAACCAGTCAATTGTAAGCGCTTACATTTAAAGACAAATAAAAAACCCCGTAAATGTAAGCGCTTTCATTAGACTATGATAAGGTTATTAAAACGTCAATAAAAAATTAACATTTGTGGCGATTTTGTTTTTTGGACATATTTAACGAAAATGTAGGCTATATACGGCTAAAAGAGGGGGTTAAGAGCAAAGTTAATGATAAAGAACCACCCAAGATTTTGTTAATAAGATAAACCCATTAACAAAATCTTTGCAACAATCAATCTTCAGTAATGACTATTTCAACTGCGCTTGTGTGCGCCTGTTGATAATACAAGCTACTGGCAAGTACACGGGCAGCGGTTTTGTAGGTTTCGCTTATTTGAGCCGCGTTGTCTTTGGCAATTAAATCGCCCTGCTCCGAGCTTTCACGAATTTCAATGGCCAGTGGAATATTTGCCAGCACAGGCACACCATGACAATGTGCTAATTTTACGGCACCATCTTTACCAAATACATGATTAGGCTCACCACAATGACCACATAAGAAGTAGCTCATGTTTTCAATTAAACCAAGTACAGGCACGTTCACTTTATTGAACATAGCAATGCCCTTTTGTGCATCGGCTAGCGCTAAATCTTGAGGCGTGGTAATGATCACTGCACCACTGGCTGGCACTTTTTGGCTCATGGTTAATTGAATATCGCCCGTACCTGGAGGCATATCAACAATTAGATAATCAAGCTCACCCCAAGCGGTTTCGTTCATTAACTGATTAAGTGCTCCCGATGCCATTGGTCCGCGCCAAACGGTTGCATCATCGCTAGGTACTAAAAAGCCGATCGATTGCGCTTTGAGGTTGTGCGCTTCAAAAGGAAGTAAGTTTTTATCATCGGCTGTTTTCGGCTCTGCCCCTTGCAAACCTAAAAGCAATGGAATAGACGGGCCATAAATATCAGCATCAAGAATACCCACTTTGGCACCCTCTTGTTCTAAAGCCGAGGCAAGATTCACCGCGGTGGTTGACTTTCCAACGCCGCCCTTACCTGAAGCAACGAGCACAATATGTTTAATTTGCTTAAAACTATATGCGCTAGGTAATTTCACTTTAGCACTAATTGACACCTGTACTGATAGTTTATCGGCGACAAATTTTTCAATTTCAGGGATTTCGCCCACGCTAGCAAAAGGTAGGCTTAGTTTTACCTGCCAGCTTTTATCGCTGTTTTGATTAAGCTCTTCGAGCCAATCTTGCTCAATACCAATGGCAAATGCGCTACTACGATAAGCGGCTAAGGCAGCAATGATAGGTGCTTTTTCAGCCGATTTACTTGAGAATAGTTTTGACAGTCCAAACATAGCAATAAATTAGCGTTTCTTTGATGAAAAGTGCTGCGGAATTATGTAACATTCAAGGCATTAAAACCAGACAATTAGATAATATCATTGCTTTAGGTTGCATATAAGCAACTCACAATGAATTAAATAATGATATTCGAGCATATTTGCATCGAACTAATCTCAATTCGGAATGATTATGGCACAGCGAAAGATCCTGATTACTAGCGCATTACCTTATGCCAATGGCCCGACTCACTTAGGTCATTTACTAGAATATATCCAAACTGATATTTGGGCGCGTTTCCAAAAACAACAAGGTCATGAAACCTATTACGTTTGCGCGGATGATGCTCACGGCACACCAATTATGCTTAATGCGCAAAAGCAAGGGATCTCGCCAGAAGAGATGGTTAAAAACGTGAGTGTTGAACGTCAACGTGACTTTGCTGATTTCAACATTGAGTTTGATAACTATCACAGCACGCACAGTGAAGAAAACCGTCATTTCAGCGAGTTAATCTACAACCGTTTAAATGAAGCAGGTCACATTAAAAAGCATACTATTTCTCAACTTTTCGACCCAGAGAAAGGTATCTTCTTACCAGATCGTTTTGTAACAGGTACTTGCCCAACGTGTAAGTCAGAAGATCAAAACGGTGACAGCTGTGATTCTTGTGGTGCAACTTACAGCCCAACTGAGCTTATTAACCCACGCTCTGTAATGTCGGGTGCTGAGCCAATTTTAAAAGATTCTGAGCATTACTTCTTCGACCTACCTGCTTTTGAAGACATGCTTAAAGAGTGGTTACACTCAGGCACGATTCAACAAGAAATGGCGAACAAGCTTGATGAATGGTTTGCAGATGGCCTACAGCAGTGGGATATCAGCCGTGACGCACCTTACTTTGGTTTTGAAATCCCTGGTGCACCGGGTAAATATTTCTACGTGTGGCTCGATGCACCAATCGGCTACATGGCAAGCTTTAAAAACCTGTGTGATAAAAAAGGGATTGATTTTGATGCATTCTGGCGCGAAGACTCAGATGCAGAGCTTTACCACTTCATTGGTAAAGATATCATCTATTTCCACAGCTTATTCTGGCCGGCAATGTTAGATGGCGCAAAATTCAGAAAGCCAACAAATGTATTTGCCCATGGTTTTGTAACTGTGAATGGCGCGAAGATGTCTAAATCAAAAGGCACTTTTGTTAAGGCGCGCACTTACCTTGATAACCTAGATCCTGAGTATCTTCGTTATTACTACGCAGCAAAACTAAACAACGGCATCACTGACCTTGATTTAAACCTTGAAGACTTTGCACTACGTGTAAACTCAGACTTAGTAGGTAAAGTGGTTAATATCGCAAGTCGTTGTGCAAGCTTCATCACCAAGAAGTTTGACGGCAAGCTTAGCGACACCGTAATGGACGAAGCGCTATTAGGTGAGTTCCAAGCGGCTTCTGCAAGCATTGCAAATCACTACGAAAACCGTGATTACAGCCGTGCAATTCGTGAAATCATGGCCCTTGCTGATAAAGCAAACCAATTCATCGACGCTAAAGCGCCATGGGTGTTAATTAAAGACGAAACAAAACAACAAGAAGCACACGATGTATGCTCACTTGGTTTAAATATGTTCCGTGTACTTATCACCTACTTAAAACCTGTTCTACCTGGTATGGCTGCAAACGTTGAAGCCTTCTTAAACGACGGTTTAACATGGCAAGGCGCGCAAACAGCGCTGGTTGGTCACGCAATTAATAAGTTCAAACCGTTAATGCAACGTGTTGAAATGGATAAAGTAAACAAAATGATTGAAGAGTCAAAAGAAAGTCTAGTTGCTGAAAAAGACAAGATTGATCCAAACAGCCCACTAGCAAAAGAACCTATCAGCCCAGAAATCGAATTTGATGATTTTGCTAAAGTTGATTTACGCGTAGCAAAAATTGCTAAAGCAGAACACGTTGAAGGCGCAGATAAGCTATTAAAACTAACCTTAGATTTAGGTGGCGAAACGCGCCAAGTATTCGCAGGCATTAAATCTGCGTATGCACCAGAAGACATCGAAGGCAAGCTAACTGTAATGGTAGCAAACCTTAAGCCTCGTAAGATGCGTTTTGGTATGTCTGAGGGCATGGTATTAGCTGCAGGCCCTGGCGGTAAAGAAATTTATATTCTTAACCCTGATGAAGGCTCAGAGCCTGGCATGCGTGTAATGTAATTACACAATTGCTAGTTAATATAAAGAACCGTTGTGTTTCAGACACAACGGTTTTTTTGTATTTAATGAATGCTTTAGATTAATGTTGTTAGCTTAAGAGCTGGGGCATGCAGGATATTCAGTCAGTACTTGAGTAATTATTTGCCCAAACTGCTGGTGTTGCTGTTCGGTAATCGCAAAAGCAGCATTGTAAGCTAGGGTATCTGCAAGCTCACCTGTTATAACTTCATAAAAAGTCATCGCGGTCAGTAAGTGCCCTGCATCTGAAGCATGATTTCCATCTGCACTGTAAAAATTAAGCCCAGGTAATGCGGCGATTGCTTTGTCCCAAACTAAGCCGATTGGTGCAACACAGCTTGCCTCTTTTTCGCTAATCGACAAATGCAATTGATAAACAAGCTCCCCTTCTTTGCTATCACCTCTTTGCGGATGCTCAGGAAACAAAATAGGTGTAATTTCCAGCTCTTTTGCACTGGCAATTAATCGCTCAGCCTCACTTGTAGAATAATTAACAGAGCCAGACTGAGAATACTTTTGACCTTGAAAAATAGCATGGCTCCAATTGGCTTGCTGTAGCTTTTCAACATTGCCCGATGTGTTCACTATTTCATCTAAAAAACGACCACTGACGGTAAGCGTTGAAACTTGAGCGTTGGTTAACTCACTGGAAATAAGCTGTTCAAGCAAATCCCCTAATCTAGCACTATGGCTATTGCCATAAATAATAATTTTATAGTCAGCACTACCACTGTTATCGACAAGCTCAACACCTGTATCCGGTGTTGAGCTGTTAGTGTCATCAACTTTTGTAGATTCGTTTTTTGAGCTCGAACCACATGCAACTAGGCTAATTGAAAAGACGAGTAACAAAAAAGATCGAATTAATCTCGCACACTTATCATTTATCATACTTTACCTTTTGGCTTATTATTTTTATGTCGTTAATATTGAAACATAAAATTATAAATTGCCAATTTTGTACGATTTTTATCTAGGGTGCTATGTACAAATCATGCAAGAGTCGCTCTTTTCGAGGTAAGTAATAATCATCATAATCAAGTGACACTATGACTCTTTTAGCTTTGCCTAATAACTCACTGCGAGGCACTAGCCCAATCACTCGCGAGTCTGCACTGTGGTCTCGGTTATCGCCCATCGCTAGATACATATCATTTGGAATAACGACAGGGGCAAAATGCTGCATCACCGAAGGCGTTTTTGATACCTGAATAGCATGCTGAACACCAGCAAGGTTTTCAATCAGTGTTTGCTGCTGTTGCTTGTCATCAGCCAATAAATAATCAAGTGCTTTACCGTTAATGATCAATTTATTATCGACTAAAGTCACTGTATCGCCCGGCACGCCAATAACACGCTTTATCAAACGGTTATTTGCAGCCTTAGAATCAAATACAATAATATCGCCGGCTTTTGGCTCATCAGTACGCATTAGCGAAATATGACTAAATGGTACACGCAGATCATAAGCCATTTTATCCGTTAAAATACGGTCCCCTTCAACAATGGTCGGATTCATAGAACCTGTTGGCACTTCATACCAATCAGCCACTGCACTTCTAAACACACTCATCAAGCAGATAAATAAAATCAATGAGCGGTTATTTTTCCATACTTTTAAAAGCCAGTTCATATTCGTTCCTTATTTATTGTTTGTGTCATTAGGAGTCTGAGCGGTACAAATTAGTTCTTAACTAAATGTAACGAAATGCGTCAATGATAAAAATACCATACATGATGTTAAAAATATTTGACACAGCAAGCAATGAGTAGTTTACTTAACACCAAGTCAAATATTTTTTACATAGGGTGGAAGAAAATGAGCTACAAAGAAATGACAATTTGGGGCACCTTGGTGGTAACCATAGGCCTGTTAAGCTATTACCTGTTAGGTATTAATTCACTACAAGCCGCGGGTGCTCTAAGCCAAGAGACCATGGTGTCTTATTTGTATAGGGTTGCCGTAGTTGCGGTGATCCTAGAGATAATTATGCAATCTGTACTTGCTGGTATTAAACACAAAGAAGCAGACTTAGGGGATGATGAGCGTGATAAGCTCATTGACCTAAAAAGCACCAAGCTTGGTCACTGGTTTTGCTCTGCAACTATCTTAATATGTGTATTTTTAGCGACGCAAATTGAGCGCGTATCTGGACGCATGCTGTTACCTGAGGTCTCTGATCTATATAATATTATGCACTTTCTTATTATTGGTTTTTTAGTCAGTGACATTATTACTATTGCCAGCAAAGCCTATTTATATCGAAGAGACAGCTAGATGACAAAACAGCTCAGTAATACCATTCGGGAACTTCGATTTCATCACAACGAAATGACTCAGCAAGCATTGGCAGAGGCAGTTGGCGTTTCAAGGCAAACTATAGTAGCAATTGAAAAAGGTAAATATTCACCCTCGCTCGAGGTGGCTTTTAAGATTGCTCAACTGTTTGATAAGAAACTAGACGACGTGTTTTCGTATCAGTAATTAACAAAAAAGGTTAGCCGAAGAGCTAACCTTTTTTAAATTCGTATCATTTAATTTTATGACTGCTGATTTTTGAACTGCGCTTTGGCTTGCTCAACTTCATCATCACTGATACCCACTGATTCAGCCGCTTCTTTAATAAGGTGTGGCTGCGTCATCACTAATGCCATCAATTGTTGAAGCTTTTCTGGTGGGATACCTAACTGTTGAACCAGACCCATTGCCATCATTGGGTTTTCCATAAACGCTTGAAACAGCTCACGCACTTTTTCGTCACTTACATTGTGCTCTTTGAGCATTGCAATAATAGGGTTCATATTAACCTTTACTTTTAACTACTAATAAAACCAATAATATGGGCAAATTGATGTTATTCAACTAACATCACCACTTTTCCCGAGTTTTCGTTGTTATCTAAAATACGGTGAGCCTCATTCGCTTCTTGCCAATTTAAGGTTTTATAGATATTGCAATCGAAAAGCCCGTTGGCCAAGTCATCATAAAAACGCGAAATAAACTGCTCTTTTAAATCACGTTTAAATTCAATTGAACGGTTACGCAAGGTTGATGCATGAAAGGAAATACGTTTGCTTAGCAGCCTTGCAAAGTCAACCTCAGCAAAGCGCGCATCTAAAAAGGCTAACATCACAATTTGGCAATCCATTGCTGCAACGGCAGCATTTTTATTTAAATAGCTTCCAGAAACAGGATCAACAATGGTATTGGCCTGTAAATTATTGGCTTTGAAGTACTCTACAAAATCAGTGGTTTTATAATTAATGGTGTGATCTGCACCAAGCTGTTTGGCATGCTCACACTTTTCATCACTACCTGCAGTGATCACCACTTGAGCGCCTGCGCGTTTTGCCATTTGAATTGCCGCCCCACCGACACCACTAGCTCCCGCATGGATCAGTGCCGTCTGCCCCGCTTTGAGCTGACCAAATTGAAATAAGGCAGAAAAAGCCGTTAAGTATACTTCACTGATAGCAGCGCCCTCTGCCATTGTCATTTCATCTGGTAACGACATTACTTGCGCAGCATCAACGGCAACATACTCGCTGTAAGCACCGCCCGCACACAAGGCAAAAACGCGTTTATTAAGCCAATCTCCCGATACTGCACTACCTTGCTCAACAATGGTACCGGCGCATTCTAACCCTAGAATCTCACTGTCACCTTTGGACGCAGGATATTTACCTTGTCGCTGTAAACAATCTGCGCGATTAACGCCGATTGCTGCAACAGCAATAAGAACTTCGTTATCTTTTAGGGCTGGTTTATCTGTTTGCGCAAAATGTAACTGTGAGTCTTCGTGCTTAATATAACGCATATCACCTTCTATTTAATTCGTTGCCAGATCTCAGCTTCGACTAACTTACCATTTTCATACAAGGTGTGGTGCCACAAGTCACCTTCTAGTTTGTAATCAAATGCCATGGTCTTACCAAGTAGTGAAGGTACATTACCATAGGAGAAAGTTTCGATAAATTGCTGGTCTTGCAAAACATATTTGCCGCCACCAGCATAATGAAAGTTGCCTTGTTTTTGGGTGATATAGCTAAAATGACTGGGTGTAATCAGTTTAACTGAGGTTATTTCTGGCGCTTTTGCCGTCACATAGCCGTCATTGGTTGCATATTTGCCTTCAACAAATTGCCAGCTACCTAATAACGGATTGGCGCTTACCATAGACGAAATAAATAAACTCGATATTAACAGTGTGTTTTTCATAGTGCGTTCCTTAGCTTTTTAAACAGCATACGCTAACACTATGTTCCTATTAAACAGTTATAGATTGAGATTTTTTCATTTGAGCTCTCATCGAAGAAAAGCGCCAAGACTGCTTATAAGGATAAACATCAAGCAATTGCCCATCGTTTATAGCTGTTTGTAATTGCTGCCACATTGTGGCGGTGAAAATATCTTGATGCGCAACATTAAAGTGATCAAACGCCCGCTTATTGGCGCTAAAAAATACTTTAAACTGGCTCGGAAATACGTCATTTTCTGCGATATCAAAGTAACTTTCGCTACTGAGTTCATCTAATGAATCCTCGGTTTTGGGCAGCTCTCGAAATTGGCACTCTGTCATCGGGCAAATTTCATCGTAGTCGTAGAACACCACTCTTCCCCAACGAGTTACACCAAAGTTTTTCATCAGCATATCACCGGGGAAAATATTAGCCCCCGCAAGCTCTTTTATTGCTTTACCGTAATCAACCATTACTTGCTGCAGTTTTCGCTCATCACAGTCGTTGATATACAAATTAAGCGGCGTCATTTTGCGCTCAACATACACATGGCGCAAAATAAGTGCATTACCCGAAATCACTAAGCTATCGCCAATTTGCTGCTGCATTATTTGTATAAGCTCATCACTAAATCGGCTTAAATCAAACGCTAAATAACGAAATTCGTGTGTATCAACTAGCCGGCCTACTCGGTCAGCTTGTTTAACAAAGTCGTACTTAGCCATTACTTGTTGTTTGGTGGCCGTTTTTGGCGCACTAAATTTATCCTTTATTACCTTGTACACATAATCTGAGCCTGGGGTGGTAAATACCAGCATCACCATGCCCGGCGTACCCGGCGCAAGTGTGTATTTATCGTCAACGGGGCTATTACGGGTGGTATCAACTTTATAACGATAAAACTCGGTTTTCGCGTGTTTGATAAAGCCTATGGCATTAAACAGCTCAAAACGTTGCTTATGAGGCATTAAAACACTGAGGTAATCAACATATCGGGCGGGTTGGTCAGTGTCGACCATAAAATAAGTACGCGCAAAGCCAAACAACAAGCTGAGTTGATCAGCTCCCATCATCACGGCATCAATGTGAAGACCTTTTTCACTGTTTAATAGCGCAATCGCAAATGGCATGTTATCGCCATTTTTAGCAATACAGCGGCCTATGATGTAGCACGCTTTATTTCTGAAAAACAATGAATTGGCGTATTCAATATAGCCATCGTTGAGAGCAAGCAGCTCATAAACTTGTGGGCATTGTTGTTTCGCTCCAGCAATCAAGGTGCGCTGTAACATGGCTACATCATCAGCAAAGTTAGCGTATTGTGAGCGAAACACATGGCGCTTTATCAAGCTACTAATCGCACTTTCAAAGCCATTTTGCAGAGAAATGCGGCTAACCAGTGAATCAAAGGGCCTTGGCCCCAGTTGATAGCGCGCTTTTAGCACAAACAAGTGCACATTGCGGATTTTTCGTGAGTCCCAAATTGCACCGAAGGTTGAATTAAAAAAGGTATGAGCAATGGGCTGGTTTTCGTGATTTTGCACCATTTCTGCGTATATTTGTTTGGCTAATAACCAAAGCGCTGGGTCGTCTACTTCGCTATAAGCAATAATTTTTACCGCTTGGCTTACCTTTTTTACTTGCCCTTCGTAAACCTGCAGTCGCGATTTCATAGCTCCTTGAACTTGATGCCACTGGCGCTGTTCAAAACGACTTTGAGCGCCGAGAGTTATATTTAAAAACTCTGCAAACATAGCCTCAAAGCCAGCATACACCGCACGGGCAAGCTTAGTCGCTACGACCTGATTTAACTGTTCGCTGTGTGATTTAACAGCCAAATGTGAACTTTGCTGTGGCATTATTTTTATCGCTTATGCTGATTATTTTAGTCGCCTTGTTTACACACAATAGCAAGCGCGCTTTAATTTAGGTAATTAATAAAGATAATAAATAAGATTGATCAAATGAATATTAGGCACGTCGACCTCAACCTATTGGTGTATTTAAATGTCCTCATTGACGAACAAAGTGTGTCTCAAGCCGCCAATAAACTAGCTTTGACTCAACCTGCAATGAGTAATGCCCTTAAACGTTTGCGTGATTTATTTGATGATCCATTATTAGTAAGAGCCGCTGGCACAATGACGCCAACCGCAAAAGCGCTCAGCCTTAAACCTGAAATAGAATCACTGTTAAAAATGGCTGAGGAAATTACTCAGCCTAGTGAGGTATTCGACCCGAGCACCGCAAATATAACGTTTCGGATCATGGCAAACGACTACCTTGAGTCAACGCTTATTGCGCCGTTTATCACCCAGCAGCTAGCAAAGAACCCTGGGCTTAATTTTGATATTTTGAGCCCAAGTGATGTTAACCTTCAAGATATGGAAAAAGGCACCATCGACCTTGCCATTAATCGCTTTAACGGCCTGCCCCGCTCATTCCACCAAGCCAGTGTGTGGCGAGACAATTACTGCTGCTTAACACACCCAGACAACCCTTACTTACAACAACAAAACCTTGAAGGCTACCTTGCACAAGAACACATTTGGGTAAATCGGGCTGGTTGGGGCGTTGAAGCGGCCGTAACAAATAAATCAGGCAGCCAAAAACTCGGCTGGGTCGATGAGGCATTATGGCAATTAGAACAAACCCGCAATATTCGCGTATTCACCCGCCATTACATGGTGGCGAGCCTACTTTGCCAATCACCTCAACTTATTGCCACATTGCCCCGCCGCCAAGCCATGTTACTTGCAAAACACACTGATTTGGTAATAAGTCCAGTTCCATTTCAAATAGTTCCTATTGAAGTAAAAATGTTATGGAGCCCTTTGCTACATCACGCAAACCCGCATCAGTGGCTGCGTAGAGAGCTACTCGCCTTTGCCAGTACTGTGGCTGATCGCTAAAAACAAGCATAATATTGATAAAATCAATATCAGTTATTGAAAACAACAATTTCATTAATAATGAGTGAAGGGCTAGAGTGAAGTTAAGCACATAAACAAAGAGAAAATGATTATGGAAACTTCAGCGCAATTCACTCAACAGGACGGCCTTTACATCAATGGTCAATTACACTCATTCATCGAGCAGCAGCTTTGTAAAAAAAGCGATTTAGCTTGCGAAGAAATTTACCAAACACTGGCAACCATGGTTGATGAGTTTGGTTGCCAATGTCGTAAAACCAAACATCAAGATGATGATGTTTTACAAGCAGACACACTGTTAAAAGCATATAGCACAGTACGTACTCACCCGCATTGCCATGTTGATGCACAAACAACAACTGCAGTGCTCGATGAATATTGCTGCCAAGTACCAGCTATTTTAGTGGTTGCGTTAATGGATACATTAACAGGCATGACAAGCAATGAGCCGGGTGCAGAGCACATTTATCAACGTGCAGCACAGTTAACAGGTAAACCATGTGTCTACGCAGTTAAAAGCGCCAATGCCGCTTAATATGGTTCATTATTTGAGTTACTTATTCGCGCGATGATGCTTGTTGCAAAATCACTGCAACTAAGCATCGTCGCATCGGCTACTAAGTTAGCCAAATCAAACGTCATTTCATTCGCTGTAAGCGTCTGTTCTAGGGCTTTTTCTATTTTATTCGCCGCTTCGTGCCAGCCCATAAAGCGTAGCATCATAACCGCACTTAAAATACTGCTTGTTGGATTTGCACTATCTTCCCCGGCGATGCGATTAAATGTGCCATGAGTTGGTTCAAAAAAGGCCACTTCATTATTTAAGTTTGCCGCAGGCATAATACCTACCCCACCGACTTGTGCGGTTAGCATATCAGCTAAGTAATCGCCGTTTTGATTGGTTGTTACCACCACATCAAATTGCTCTGGGGTGAGCAGCGCTTGTTGAAGCATATTATCAGCAATCACTTCTTTAATGATTAAATCATCTTGTTCGTCTCGTTTGATCACCAACCAACGACCATTTTCATGCGCTTCAGCGTTAAACTCTTGCTCTGCAAGGGCAAATGCCCAGCGTTTAAAAGCGCCATCGGTAAATTTTAATACATTGCCTTTGTGCACCACAGTCAGTGATTCACTGCGCTCTTTAAGGGCAAAGTTAAGGGCGTAACGCATTAGTCGCTCTGCCGCCTCTTTCGAGCTATTTTTAATACCAATGCCACATTGGTTATCAAAACGAAGTCGGGTGACACCCATTTCTTGGCATAAGAAATCAAGCATACGTTCGTTGTCAATACTGCCAGCCTGCCATTCAATGCCCGAGTAAACGTCTTCAGAGCTGTCGCGTATTACTGTGATTTGGGTTTTTTCAGGCTCTTTTAAGGGCGATGGTAAATGCGGGTAACTGCGAATGGGCCGCATGTTAACGAATAAGTCCATCTCATGACGAAGAGCCACATTTAATGAGCGAAAGCCTCCGCCAAGGGGGGTTGTTAACGGCCCTTTTATGGCAATTTTATACTGTCTAACGGCATGCAGGGTTTCTTGCGGGAACCAGTCGCCGTCGTATAATGCTGCCGCTTTTTCGCCATTGAACACTTCCATCCAATGTATTTGTTTATCACCTTGATAAGCATGACTCACCGCAGCATCGACAATATCTCGCATCACCGGGCTAATATCTTGACCCACACCATCGCCTTCAATATAAGCAATAACCGGGTTATCAGGAATATGCCATTGGCCCTTACTATCAATCGTAATTTGCGCGCCGTTCGAGGGGACTGAAATATGTTGATACTGCATCATGCCTTCCCAGCAAAGAGTTTTAACAATATTAATATCAAGAAATAGCTAATTTGTCTGTGCTTACAAATAAATAGCCGCTATTCAAACAATCAATGGGTTACCTTGGTAAATTCATTTTCCATCGCATTAAATAATGAGCCAATTAACTGGGTATCCAAGGTTACAGTATCCTCTTTTAAGGCCGTATCGACAGCCACTGCTTTTACATACAGCATTTCACACTCAAACATATTAGCTGCACCTTTGAGCATATGCACATTTTTGCTAAACCCTTCTAAATCCATTTTTTTATATTGTTCTAGCATTTCTTTGTACTGTGTCTCTAACCCTTTTATATAATCATTTTTTAATGCCTGAAACTCTTTTTCAGGCAACTTTATATCTGCTAACTCATCGCATTCTAAATAACTGGCAATTTTATGACTAAAGGCATTTCTATCGATTGGTTTTGCAATCAAATCATTAAAGCCCTGCTTCATATAACGCGTCACTTCATGCTTCATAGTATTCGCTGTTAGCGCAATGATAGGCACGCTTACTCCGGTTGCTTGCATCATTTTTAAAGCTTCTTGGCCGTCCATAATCGGCATTTGAATATCGAGCAAAATAAGGTCAAAGCTGTCTTCGAGGGTTGCTTGTACTGCGTCTTTACCATTTTCAACGGTGGTCACTGTCAGCCCCATACGCTCTAATATTCGCGCAATTAAACGTCGGTTATCTGGGTGGTCTTCGGCAAGTAATACCCTGCCCTTTAGGTTCTCTGGCGCATCAAGCTTACTAAACGGTGAGGTTTCAACAAGTTTCACTTCGCTCATATCATTGAGCCAACGAGTGTTGTCTGTGGTGTACACCGACATAGTGAAAATAAACTCACTGCCAGAGCCGACATTACTTTTAACGCTGATATCCCCATCCAATTTCTGCGCAAGGCTCTTTGAAATATTAAGACCAAGACCTGTGCCACCATACTGCCTAGAAATACTCGAATCAGCTTGATAAAAAGCACTAAATAACAACTGCTGCTCTTTTTCAGTCATACCAATGCCAGTATCTTTTACACTAATTGACAACTTATCGTTGTGACAGCTCACAGTTAAGGTTATACGCCCCACTTGCGTGAACTTAAGGGCATTGGTTGTTAAGTTTAATAAGATTTGCCTTAATCGACTCGGATCGGTAATCAAGTAGTCTGGTAATGGGAACTGATAATCGACACTGAACTTTAAGCCCTTATCGCGAATTTGCTTGCCAATGAGCGACTCTATATTGGCAATCGTGGCAAACAAGTCCGTTTCGACTAAATCAATTTCGAGCTTGTTAGCTTCAATCTTCGACATATCGAGGATATCGTTAATTAATCCAAGAACATGACGACTATTTTGCAAAATAACCCCAATTCCATGGTTGCGCTCATGGGGCTTAATATCCCCGAGCATAATGCCATCTGCATAACCAATGATTGACGTCATTGGGGTGCGAATTTCATGACTGATATTCGCTAAGAAACGGCTTTTAGCCTCATTTGCATCGCGAAGCTCTGAGGCGAGTTCTTCAAGCTCCAACGTTCTTAAATGGACTTTTTCTTCTAGATTTTTGTTGAGCTCTACGTTGTCATCGTGAAGCAGTCTAAACTTATCGGCCACAGCAAACGCAAGCAACATAGCGTCCATAGCGGTGCCTATCAAACCCAATAAATATAAATTAATGGAGGTTGCTGGCAGCAAGCCTAAATTCGTTAAATTACCTACCATATTCGGTAGCATCATGGCTATGTAAGCAAGCACAAAATATCGCGCCGGCTTAAAGCCAATAAGCATACAGCGAATACCTATGTATAAGCCTAAACATAAAGCAACGCCCGTCACTAACGTTGACCAATAAAAACCAAAGCTTGGCCATAAAATACAAAACGGTATACCCAAGGTCGCGATCACACCCACCATCAATGATAATTGCGCCAGTTTTGGAAATGTCTCTTTGAGTTTAAGCAAGTTGTTGTAAAACAGAATATTGGTTAATGGCGTGAGCGCAAAGCCAAGCCAATGAAGGTGAGGATTATAGTAACCAAATAGCTGATCCGAAATATGGAAAAAGTGGCTCCAAGCAAACACCCAAGATGCAGTAAATAATGCATAGTAAAGATGTGTCACATCACGGGAAACCAAATAAATTAATAAGTTATATAAGCCAAGCGCAATACCCACCCCAAAGCAGAGCATCATGACCATATTTTCAACGGTTATATTCTGAAAATAATCTTGGTATGGCGTTAATACTAGCTTTGCAGGGGTATAAAAGTAGTCACTTTCAAAATAAGTAATAAGCGTATAGCGCTTGCCTTTCACAAGAGACAAACGATTACCATAGTGGAATGCAAACTGATTTGGCTCTTTACCACCCGTTACAAAGTGCTGTATGGGGGCTGTTGGATCAGTGATATCGTAAATGCGGCTTTCTATTTTTGAAACCAAGGTGTTATACGGATAGAGCACTAAATCTTCGATATCACTTTGATTTTCAATTTCAACAATTAACCAATAACTACCACCAACCGAGCTTATTCGAGATTGTGGCTTTTTGCTGGCTCGCCAAGTATCAATTTCAGCCACTGATTGCGGGAACATATTATCGTTCGCCGTAAACACATCACCGACATCATGAAGATTTTGATCAGCCACAGCATCGGTGTAGACAAACGTCTCTTGTGCATTAGCCGAAACACTTAATAACAACAAAAACAGCAGAGTACTAAAATACAGCTTAAACCGCATTCACAAAACCCCTGTACCAGTGTGGAGATGGCAACGACTAGAATTGCAGTGAAACATCAAAGCCATAGCGACGCCCTTCCCCTTTAAAGTCTTCAAGCATGCCTAGGAACGAGCTTAAATCGAACTTTAACTGACTGTATTCAGTATCAAATAAATTTTTGCCCCATAAAGTAAATGACCAATTTTCAACATCGTATTTTAGATGCGCATTAACAATGCTAAAACCGTCTTGGCGGGCATATGGGTTCATGTTCTGGTCAAAATAAAACTCAGACTGATAATCGTAAATAATGTTGGCCGATAACGGATACGACGCCAAGCTGGTGTCGTATTTTAACCCCGCTGATACATTCCATTTAGAGGTAAATGGTAGTTGGTTATCGGTAATACTATTACCAAGTGGGTCAACGTACTCTTCAAATTCAGCATGGGGGATATAGCCTACTGAAAGTAGCATGGCTAATTGCTTAGTTGCTTGGTAATTAATTTCAGTTTCAAGGCCGTAAATTGTTGAGTCAGCCACATTTTCAAGTAATTGCACTGGGGGCATTTGCGGTGTTTCTGACGCTTGGTTCATAAACACTTGTTGGTCGTTATAATCATAATAAAACGCCGCCCAGTTCATTCTAAGTTGCTTCCCAGGCCAGAACGACTTTAAGCCAATTTCATGGGCATTTAAGCGCTCTTTGCCATAGTTTGCCAAGATTGCTTGTTCTTCGGATGACAAAAAGCCGCCATTGTAGCCACCGCTTTTACTACCATTAGCAAAACGATAATAAAGATTGCTTGTATCTGAATAGCGATAATTAACGGCAAATTGCCCGGTAAAACCGTTATCCGACTGCTCATCGGTAACGCGATAAAATGGTACCAGTACCCCGTCTAAGTCGTTCACATCAACCACCGCATTTAAGGTGGCGATTGAGTCATACTCAAGTGACTCATAGTCATATCTAAGACCGGCTGTAATCATCCATTTATCTGCGACAGGCACTTCAATTTGGCTAAATACAGCCAAATTTTGCATCTTGATTTCGTTATCGTAGATAAAGGTCGCGGTTAAATTTGTCGGTAAAACACCCCGGAAATCACGCAAAATATCATTTAAATTATCTTGCTCAATTGTCTCATCGGCAAAATAAATACCACTGGTGAGTGTGTAATCAGCAAGTTCGTTTAATAACCTGAATTCTTGGCTGAATAGTTGGGTATCTAACCCTAATACCCCTTCGCACAAACGAGCTGGGGAGCCATCGCAGTTAAAAGCGTGGCTTCTTTCTAAATCGTTAAAGCTCGACAGTGAAGTAAATGTACTTTGCTCGTTTAAATGCCAATTCAGTTCAGCAATAAAACCGTAGCCATCGGATTTATGAGGTGAATCGTTATTGACGCTCACCGCAAAGAAGTCATCACTGCCATCATTAAAACCAAAGTTATCAAAACAGCGTGTTGAGCCCGCATCTGCTGGTGAACACAGCTCACCCGTTAAAGGGTTTGCGACAATACCAATACTACCAACTGGCTGGGCAATACCATCCCAATCTTCAATATGCGCTTGCAGGTAAAGATCAACCTCATCCCACTCAGACAAAAAAGACACACGGGCATTTTTCTGCTCCATGCCTGCTGTTGGCGAGTCTGCATAAGTGTTTTTTGTTGAGTATTCGTAGTCTTGATAGTTAACCGCAATTCGTAATGCACTGGAACCTGATAGTTGCTGGTTCCACATACCATCAACGCTGGTGGCATTATTGTTGGCAACGCCTAATGTCAACGAGCCATAGCTATCAAACTCAGGGCGATTTGAGCGTATAAGTATTGCACCACCGGTAGAATTACGACCAAACAAGGTACCCTGCGGGCCGCGTAAAATATCGAGCTGTTCAATATCGTACAAGTTAACAATTTGATTATTAGCAGACCCCACCGCAACGCCATCAAGATACATAGCAACAGGTGAGGTATTAGCCGTATTGTAATCAAGTAACCCCACCCCACGGATACTCACAGCGGGAGGCGTCCCTTCTGCGGCGTTTTGGGTGATTTTAACATTTGGCGCAAACAAGCCAATTTCAGTTGAATCTTTAAAATGCTGAGCTTTTAAAATTTCGCCATCCACTTGGCTTACCGCTACACTCACATCTTCAATTGCTTGCGGACGCTTTTGTGCATAAACGCTAATAACTTCCATGTCTTTTTCAGTCTCAGCTCCTTGTGCAAAAGCGCTTGCCATTACACATGCTGCCAAGCAGGTGCTCGACATCATCATAAATTTAGGATCATTCAGAAAGGGTCGCTTCATTGGCTTTTAGACCTTAAAAGAGGGAAACTTGTTAAATTGTTGTAATTTAGTGGTAAGTATAGACCAAACAATAGATTAAAGTCGCATATAAATCATGAAAATTCATGACTTATACGCATACTTATTTATAACTTTGCTCACCCTAACTTTTTTCGAATGCATGCTCTCCGCTAATTTCGCTTGGCCAACCACATATTGCCCGCGCTGTTTGCATACCGGCCATTACAGCAGCCTCAACACAGCCAGCATTAACACCGGTTTTTATCCAATCGCCAGTGATGCGCAAATTGACAAACTGACTGCCATCAGTAGCTAGGCGGTATTTACTTGTATCAACCACAGATAAGACGTAGCGCTCACTGGGATCAACATTAACGCGCCAGTATTGTTGCTCGAGAGCAGGTAAAATGCTGTGCGGATCACTGTAAAAAACCTGCCAATCAAATTTGTTATCAATATAGGCTTGAGGCCAAAGTGGCCGCATATCTGCACTAAACAAATTATGCATATTTGATTTTACTTCGGCTTTCATTTGCTCTGGGAATTGATGAGCACTGGCAGGTGGATAGTTTTCGCAGCTAAATGCACTGCAAAAATAGGCAATGTTCACGGGCGCATTTTCACTTGGCCAATCTTCTTTATCGAGCAAGTTGCCCATTGCCGCCCAGGTATCAAACGGCTCAACAAAGCCACTTAAAATAGGTCCTTCATGAGCGGCATTGGTTTGCGTAAAGCCAAGTTGTTGGTCGGTTTTATTCAACCATACCTGGCAAGCCTGAGTCGCTACACTTTGTACTTTTGTAGCTTGTTGAGAGAGCGCGTAATCTACAGCTAAAAGTTCAGGGGCCACGTGTTCAAGTGAGGCAACCGATACACCTAAAATAAGTGTGTCAAAATCAATACCATGGCGAAGCGTCACTGTTGGCAATGGGGTACCAAAGTGCTCTTGATACACCTCGGGCCAATTACTCCAAAATGACTCTAAATTGATTTGATATTCTTGTAATAAGTGCGCTTGTTCAGAGCTGATTTGCTCATACAGAGGCTCACTTGGCCAGCATGGTAGCTGCTTAACATCGATGAGCGGATCATAGTCTTGGCCAACTAAACTCACCTGTTGGCAAAGCTCAATTTTACTTACCAGCTGTTCACCTTGGTCAGTTTGCCCTGCAGCTAAGTTAGTTAACTGATGGAAAAACTTAAACTTAACGCCGCGCTGCTTTAAAAGTTCATAAATTGGCCCAAAAATGACATCGCCCATCCCAGCTTGCATTTTCCACATCACGCCGCCTTTATAGCAAAGCCCTATACGTAACATGGCAAGGGCGGCAACGCCTGCTTCAACATTGGGTTTATTAAAGTCACCTTTAGGGTATGCGAACACCAAATCATAAAAGCCACGCACTGGCGCGGAATCGACACTGTAAGTTTTGTTAGCACCATTTTTTTCGAGCCACTGACGAAAGTCGAAGCAATTAATGACACCAAAACCGTCGCGATATACTTTGTCTTTAATCAATCCGGTGAGCATTGCAATCGCAAGATCGGCACAAATATAAAGTCTGCGCAGCTCTGGGTTGTCATCGAGTAAATCAATAACTTGGTCTTTAAACCAACGTTTTAACTTTCTGACGATATACCAAATCACCAGTCGATCGGCCTGTTTATCTGTATGGGTGGCCTGCTTTTCGGTGAACTGCAGCAAATGAGTTATCAATGTTCGTGGGTTCGAGGCAATTTCAGTTGCGCCTGCTTCAATATCATCGATGAATTTCTTTGCGCCATTTAAATGGGTATCAATGTCTGCTTTGATTTCTTGATACATGTGTTTGAGTAACGATTGATCCCGTGACTTTTTAGTCACTAAAGTGGTTTTAGCGTCTTGCTGCTGACAAACATGTTCAATACCTTCGGTCCATTTTTTTAGCCATGCTAATGTCATGGTGACAAAGTCCCACACTGTTATATCTAGGCTGCCATCAGCGGGGTTCCCTTCAACGGTAGGAAAATCTATCGGCCAAGTTTGCCATTCGTTATCAATAAACTCTTGTAAAGCAATAAAACTGTGTGGTTTAAATGCCTGCTGCCAAGTAGCCAATGAACAACTAGCAGGTCGATTGAGTGCGTTATACACCCCTTCTAAGGTGCGAAAGCTATTTACGTAGGCACCAGACCAAACATGTAAACCATGCTCTTCGATTCGCTGTCCAAAATGGGCGTTTCGGCCACTCGCCCCTTTACCACCTAGGCGCCACCCCTGTTGATAAATGGTAATCTCGCGTTGGCTTTGCCAATTAGCTTGCTCGGTTAAATACACTGCCGCGGTCATCGCTGCAACACCGCCACCGACAATGGTAATTTTTTCTTTTTCCATGGTTACCCCTGTACCGGTAACAGTTGTGTTGCGCCAAGCTGGTCAAAGTCCATATTGACGTAAAAGGGTAAATGAACCGCTTGTTTGCCAAGTGCAATGCCAAACATGTCATTCAGAGGAAAGCTCGCAAGGGCTTTTACATCCAAACTAAAATCATTGTGTAAAAGTTTTAATTGGTGAATTTTTTTGATTAAAGATGGTGAGTGAACCACGCTTTGATAAACGGCTTTATCTCCTTGACCATCGGGAAATTGTTTAAACAAAATCTGATCCATCTGCGGATGTATAAACCCGCTTAACAATTGTTTAAGAAGTGATAAATCAATGCCTTGAATTTGCGCATCAAATAAATCTGTCACGTGTTTAGAAAAATGCGATAAGTTATCGAGTAGGTTTTCCTTCGTGCTTGCCTGCGTTTGCTCAATGGTTAATAGATCATGCATCGCTAATTTAGAGTCTGGGTTAAACACATCAAAACATTCTAAAGAAATGCTAAAGGCGCCCGCATCACTCACAGTCGCAGGCATTTGATATTCACAGAGGTATTTATTATAACCCCAGGCTTCTCGGCCATTAATTAAAGCATAAATGTTATTGACGCTAATAAATGCCGGATACCAATATAAATGACTAATGTCACCACCTTGCATTTTTGCGACTGGGAGCCAAATAATAATATCGGTTTCTTGCATCCAGCCATGATCTGAAAAAGGTGGCGTTAACGAAGAGATTTTTTCGATATCAGTGAAGGTAAGTAAACACGTGCTCCCTAACACATTAAACGAGGTTGATTCGGTTGCTAGTAAATTTAAAGTTGCATCAACATACTGCTGCATTTTTTGCTCACACCCTGCAACAAAAAATCCGTACATTTGCGCATTGATCATTCGACAAGGTGGTTTAGCAACCGGGTTAGATAAGAAATGGCTGTAATTTGCTTGGTCCGTCATAGTTATTACTTATATTATTGTTTAGTAATGACTATAGACTAGTTTTTAATGGTTGGTGGTAACTTCTAGATGACAACTTTCTTTTAACAGTTGTTCTGTAAATTGCTGATAGCCAAACTGATTAAAATTTTCAGATAACGGATTCATAAAACCATGACCAAAGTCGGCTATTTCACAGCTCACCTTTGCTTTGCTTTTTAATGAAGCAACCACAGGCTTAATATCAAAATGCTCTTCACTGTGAGGAAAAATAAATCGACAAGGGACGTTAGCCTCAAGCTCAAGATGATATCTGACTTGGGATGGATAAAAGGCAATAATTTTTTTAATGAATGAATTTTTTAACTCTGCTTGAGCTCGCCAAACGGCAGCAGCGCCTGCACTAAATGCAATAATCGTGGTTGGCTGACGAATAGCAGCCATTTTTAAATGTACTTTTTCAAAATAACTATCATGGCCGCATTGTGTTAAGAAATGCTGGTATTGAAACTGCTCATTTATAGGGAGCTGAATTTCTCCTTGGTAAGGGTCGCAAAGACTCACCTTACCGCGAAGCTGCTGGGCAAGCAGCGATAAATGCGCTGTTTTACCAAATATATCTGACACCAAAAGGTAATTCATATGCATACTTCTTATTGTTATTTTGTGCCTAATCACAATACGCCCGTTTCTATAAAACATCCAGAAATTATTTTTGATGTTTAAAAAATAAACCTTGCGCTTAGTTAATTCTTACAGTACTCTACTTGTCTGGTTTTTAGAAACCACGCGGTTAACCCCTTACCTTGATCCAGTAATTCCCGCATATTCGTATAAATACTTGCAACTCGTTTGCTAAATGACATTTTGATGAATTTTCAAATCATCACCAAACTGTCACAAACTTAGTCAACACTGTTAGCAAGACAACAAATGTCGGTCTGTATTTTTTAAATGCCTATTAAAGCTCTACAGACACAGACAAAAGAAAGAGTGAGTTTTATTATGTCATATAAATACAACGGATCTTTGATCCAGATCGCACACCCAGTGCAATCAATCTCGGTAAATAAACAGCGTGTAATTTTTAGTGACACGCAAGGCTTAAAAAACGCCATCTTCCAAAAGGCCAGTGATGCACGCCAATTTGTGAAGTGGCTAAAAGCCAACTAAACCCTACCGATAAACGCCAGCCAATACGCTGGCGTTTTAGTTTTTCATCACCAGCCTGCATATAGCTAAATTCCTGCTACACTTATATTTTAAGCCCACAAATAGGTAGTAAAAATGCGTTTTACGTGCTCTATTTTACTATTACTTTTCTGCCTGCCAGTTGCTGCAACCAAGCAACCGAAGTCAATCGAATGGATCATGGTTGATTTTGCTCCCTACTACATCATGAATGACAAATATGAAGGAACTGGTCGTGACGAAAGTGTGATCAAATTACTAGAGCAATTTCTGCCAGAGGTTTCATTTAAACGCACTTTATTGCCGGCTAGTCGTGCCGTGAATGAACTATCAAACCCACACAACAATTACTGTATGCTGTCGTTATATCAAAGCGAGCACCGTAAGCAGCATATTCAGTTTACAGAGCACACTTCAACAGTGGGTTTATCACCCTCCATTGCCATACGTAAAGAGTTAGCCACAAAACTTAAGTTAGACGTCACAAAACCCGTGTCTTTAAAATCGTTATTAAACGAAAAACACTTGGCATTAGGGGTATCAATGAGCCGCTCGTTTGGCACCGATATAGATAGCGTGATTAACGAAAGCCATGACGCTAATATTATCTCACGCCCCGGCAGAGATACACTCGCAAGCTTAACTTATATGCTGCATAAGAAGCGCATTGATATATTACTTGGCTACCCTAGCGAACATTACTATTTGGCGCACTCAATGGGCTTTAAAGATGAATTGACCCAACTGACACTCACCGAAGCACCGGCATTAAGCGTTGGTTATATAGGTTGTACAAATAACAAACAAGGCAAAGAAACGGTAAAACTACTAGATGAAACCCTTGAAAAAATAGCTCACACAAACGCTTTTCATGATGTTTTAGTTCGCTGGCTACCTGATAATTTACAGCCCATTTTAGAAAAAAGGTTAAAAGATAGAAACGAAAGTGCCGCTCATTGAGCGGCACTTTTAATTTCCTAATCCACATAGTTATGCGAATTGGCAGTCGTATTAATGGTGCTTACTTACGCACACCTTCAATGAATAAACCGATATCAACATGCGTAGAAGCAGGGCCTAGATTGTAGTCGATACCATAGTCAGCTAGTTTAAGGCTTGTTTCACCTTCAAAACCAACACGGTATCCACCCCATGGATCTTTACCTTCACCAATTTTATCAATTTCAAAAGTAATGGTTTTAGTCACACCATTTAAGGTGAATTCACCTGTTACATCTGCTTCGTCACCGTCTTCATCAAACTTGATTGAGGTGCTTTTGAATGTTGCCGTTGGGTATTTATCAACATTTAAGAAGTCTTTTCCGCGTAAGTGCTTGTCACGCTCAGCATGGTTTGAGTCGATGCTTTTAGTATCAATCGTTACATTGATTTTAGATGCATTAGGCGCTTTATCGTCATAACTAAAGTCACCTGAAAAAGTATTAAAACGACCATGTAACCAGCTGTAACCTAAGTGCTTAATTTTAAAAGTTACAAATGCGTGTGCACCGTCTGTATCAATAACGTAGTCAGCTGCATTTGCGTTTGCTGTTGAGAAAAGTGCAGCACTTAGTGCTGTGCCTAATAGTAATTTTTTCATTTTAATCATCCTTCAATGGTTTGATCATTCTAATTAAGGTTTTATCTTTATCGATAAAATGATGTTTTAGTGCCCCTAAAGCATGTAAAACAACCACAGCTATTAGCCCATACGCGGCATAAAAGTGAATTTTACCTGCAATATCTTCTTGGTTTGCGACCGACTCTGGTAATGCCGGTACATCAAATAAATTAAATACTTCAATTGCACGGCCATCAGCCGTAGAAATTAAATAGCCTGATGTCACAATGACGACTAAAGCTAAATAAATTAGTTTATGGGCTGAGTGTGCAACTCGATTCATTGCTTTTGAACTGCCTGCAACAGGCTCAGGTTGGGTGCCTAACAAGCGCCAACCAAATCGAAACAGCAATAATGCCGCTAAGGTAATACCAACGCTTTTATGCAAGTCCAAAGAACCTTTGTACCAAGCGTCGTAATAGGTTAGCTCAACCATATATACGCCTAAGCCAAACAAACCAAACACCCCAAGTGCCATTAACCAGTGCACTAAGATGGCCACCCAGCCATAACTTGACTTTGAATTCTTTAACATACTCATTTCCCATGAGAATCGTGAAACTAGGTACAGCTTAGCTTAGGATTTATATAATGAAAATAGCGTAAAACGAACAGCTTCTGTGCGTATGTGCACACCCAAAAAAAGTTGAAAGGGGAAGGTGTTTGGTACTATACGGTAATTTGATATAGGCAATTTCGACTATTTTCACCCATAAAACAAAGCCAGCTTCTGCTGGCTGTGGTTTCAAATCATTACTTCCAAGGGGAGTCAGAACGACCAATTCTCCAACCTGAGCAAGGATTATATTCAATATATTCTGAATTAGGGCAGAAAACATGAAACATTTCGTCGTCCTCATCTGATAAACACAGAATTTCTACAAGAACAAAGTTATCAAAAGATAAAGTTACGTCGCCAACATCATTTTGAGATACAGCCCTAATTGAACCAAAACTGATAGTTTTAAGTTTTTCATCTAGCTCTTCATTTGTTTCAACGTCATCTAAACATGCACAAATTACCTGTTTATTTTTAATAACTCTCCAATTACTTGAATACGTTCCAATTTCCCATTCACGGTACTCTCCAGAACTAGCTTCGTTATCTTTTTTTCCAAAACCTAAACTCAAGGATGTGCTATTACCAACTGCTTGGCGAACACAATACAAGTTAATAACTTCATTTATTTTATTTTCTATTACACTATTAATCATTATCCCCCCCAAAGATTTTAGCCAGCTTGGAACACACATTATGAAAATTAATATAAAATTAACCTCATTATCTGAGACAATGGATTACACACTCTTTAGTAAAGTTTAATTGGTAGATATTAGCTAATTCTAAATCTAGCTCAGCCGATTTCAAAAGAAGTCACACCGAAAATACGGTTTAATGGCAAACTCGGAGAGTCGTTGGTATACATTCTGGCGGTTTCAAATGACACCTGCATGTTGTATTTCTGTGCCAAAGCGACAGCAGCTTGATTGATTTCTGGTGTATCAAGGAAAATAGCGTCGGATGCACTCGCTTTAGATTTTAAAGCAAGGAACAAAGATTCAGCTAATTCTGGTGAGTCGGCAAATAAGGGGCCAACTTTAAAGCCGTTCTGGCACTTGCGAATTACGCCGTATCCTGCCAGTTCCCCATTGTTCATTACGCCCAAAGCGTCGCATTGGGGTTGGCTTAACCAGGCTTTGGTAAAGTTTGCTCTATTCACTGGGAAAAAAGCCTGTTCGTATGCGTCAAAAATTTCGAATGGCACAGCATTAAGATCTACAATGTCTGCATTTTGCGGTGAACTACCACCGCCTACTCCTGCAAAACGAATATTACGATAAGCCAAATTAAAACCAGACTTTTTATAGTTTTCTTGCTGTTCCACCACACCATCAAGGCCAATATTCAACCCTTCAAGGCGCTTTAATGCGGCATTCCAGATTTGTATTCCGTAACCTTTGCCACGGTAACCGGGTTTAACAATGTAGAAGCCAATAAAGCCAAATACATCGTGGTAATTAATGGCAGAAATTGTAGCAATAGGTTCATCGTCAAGAAAACCGACAAGAAATCCTTCAGGATCAGCAGCAAAATAACACTCTGCATCATTAAGGCCCGGATTCCAGCCTTCTGCTGCAGCCCAATCAATCATGAGTTCGACTTCCTTCTTGGTCATGGTTTTGATTGTAAAATGTTTACTTTGCATCTGCTTTCCTTATATTTTTCAGTCTACTCTGACAGCTAACTTAAAACTTACTGCTTAAAACTATTAACTTCCAGCTATTCGCCTTCTTCCACCAAACCAACATAAATCTGGCTATTGGCATCTACCTGAAAGCAGCTGATCAGGTTTTCTTTCACCAGCTCTAACATGGCGATAAAACTAACGACAACACCACTTCTGCCCTCTTCTACCGTAAAAAGAGTACTAAAAGGTAGCTGTGATTGGGCTTCTGAGAGTTTATCTAAGATTAAGCTCATCCGTTCACGGGTCGATAAGGCTTCTGCGGTAATATGATGGTGTTCAAATGTTTTAGCTCGGGCCATAACGTCGCTTAGCGCAACTAACAAGTCTTTCATGTCAACGTCAGGTAACAGTACCTCACGCTCACTGAATTCTGGCACCAGTGCTTCGGCAACAAAAATATCGCGGCCTTCGCGAGGGATCTCATCAAGATTTTCTGCGGCTTTTTTAAATTGTTCGTATTCCTGTAAACGTCTGACAAGCTCAGCTCGAGGGTCTTCTTCCTCTTCAAGCTCTTCATGTTTTGGTAATAATAGTCGTGATTTAATTTGTGCTAATAACGCCGCCATCACAAGGTATTCACCAGCCAGCTCAAGCTGAAACTCGCTCATCATTTCAACATAACTCACGTATTGCTCTGTAATACTAAAAATAGAGAGCTCTAGTACATCGAGTTTATGTTTTTTGATTAAATACAGAAGTAAATCGAGAGGACCTTCAAAGGTTTCTAAAATGATCTCTAATGCATCGGGGGGAATATATAAATCTTCAGGTTTATCAACCACCGCTTTACCATGCAAAAAAGCCAGTGGCAGCTTTTGCTGTACTGGCTCTTGTAAATTATCTGGCGCGTCAAGCTCTGGGCTAGTCAATGAAGTCTCTACTCAAATGGTTTAGTATCACCACAACCCACACGTAAGATTTCGATATCATCATCCGACAAGTCAATTACTGTGGTTGCCTGTTCAGGAAGATAACCACCATGAATAATTAAATCAACTTGCTTTTCAATGCGATCGCGAATTTCATCAGGATCTGCCTCGGTATATTGCTCACCCGGTAAAATTAAAGAGCACGACATTAACGGCTCACCTAATTCAGCCAATAAAGCACAGGTGATTGGGTGTTCGATAACACGAATACCAATGGTTTTTTTCTTTTCGTTTAATAAACGCTTTGGTACTTCTTTAGTGCCTTTAAAGATGAACGTATAAGGCCCAGGGGTGTTATTTTTAATCAATCTGAATAACTGATTATCAACGCGAGCATAGGTAGATAGCTCAGATAAGTCGCGGCAGACCAAAGTAAAGTTATGGTGTTTTTCAATGCCACGAATACGTTCAATGCGCTCTTTTGCTTGCTTATTACCAATGCTACAGCCAAGTGCGTAACCCGAATCGGTTGGGTATACGATAACACCGCCTTGCTTAATAATATCAACCGCTTGGCTGATTAAGCGTGGTTGCGGATTATCTGGATGAATATGAAAAAACTGACTCATTACACGCTCCTATTGCCCTTCCCATGCTTGCCAAACCCCTTGGCAATCTTTTGGTAAGTATAAATTTTTACCTAACTCCAACCAACTGGTCGGAAAATGAAAATCTGACCCTTGTGACGCAAGTAAGCCATATTCACGGCAAAGTTCACCTAAAAACTGGCGCTCACTGGGTGCTTGCTGTGGTTGTGCAACTTCCATCGCATCGCCACCGGCATCTTTAAATTCAATAATTAATTTCCGTAGCCACTTATTCGACATTTGATAACGCCCAGGGTGTGCTAGAACGGCAACCCCACCGGCTTGATGAATGGCAGCAATTGCAGTTTGCATATCGCACCAACTACTTGGTACATAACCTGTTTTTCCTCGCCCTAAGTACTTTTTAAATACCCCAGGAAAGTTTTTAGCTACACCACGTTCAATCAGTGCACGGGCAAAATGCGCCCGTGTGATCTGGGCGTTTTCAGCAAATGTCCTTGCTTGGTCATAAATGCCTTCAAAACCATTTTTCGCAAGGCGACGACCTATCTCTAAAGCGCGCTCTTCACGCTTGGCTTGTTGAGATTGTAATAATGACAACAGTGCGTCATTTTCGTCATCAACATTTAAGCCAACAATATGAATTTCAAAGCTTTCCCATTTTGTTGATACTTCAACGCCAGCAATTAATTTAAGCGGTAAATTATCATTTGTAATGACTTGGCGAGCAGGTTTTATCGCACTTAACGTGTCGTGATCGGTAATTGCAAACACATCTATGTTTTTCTCAACCGCGCGGTGTAACAATTGCTCGACTGATAGCTGACCATCTGAGTATGTGGTGTGGCTATGTAAATCGTATTTTATCAAAGGGAAAGACTGCTTTACGTAAGTTCTTGAATCAATGATGTGAGTATAACAAAAATTTACTGCGAGGGCGTGATTATCTTATATAGCTGTGTGTTTTACCCTCATAAATGGGCAATTGCGATGGGTAAATGCCGAACTCGTACTAATATGTAAATTAATACTTGACAGTATCCGCTTAGGTACGCTTTACTGTATGCACTTTCAGACACGTTAAATAAGCAATAACAATGAACAAAACAATTCAAATCACAATTTGGTGGTGGCACTCGTAACTAGCGGGTGACGAATTGTCGTGTCTAACGATTTCAAAACCCGCTCAAGTAGCGGGTTTTTTTATATCTAAATTTTAAGGTTTTATAATGAATTACATAGCAACTCTTACACATCATTGGTGGTGGCGCCTGGCTTAGCGGGACGGTAAGGGTCTATCTAATTTATAGGCATCTTTATACGAACCCCGCCAAGCATCGCTTCGCGGGGTTTTGTTTTTTAAAGAGTTTTTGGGAATGAGGGAGAATGAGGTTTGATTTTTAGTCATATAACAACGACACCGGGTGAAGTAACCAGTATCACTCAAGTGCGCGACTACATCAGTAGCCCACTTGCGTTATACAGTTTACTCGATAAGCCTAATTCACTGCTGTTAGAGTCTGCTGAAATTGATTCTAAAGACAGTGTAAAAAGTCTAATTTTGGTTGACTCAGCGCTACGTATTGTTTGCCAAGGCAAACAGGTCACACTCACTGCACAGTCAAATAATGGCAAGCAATTACTGCCTTATTTACAAACTCATGTGCAAAACTGCTCTGCAGAGCTTGTAGAGGATACATTAACGTTAACCTACAACGAGGTCGCAAGCGATATTGATGAAGCCAGTAAATTAGTAGCAGATAATGCTTTTAGTGCGCTACGTAGCTGCATTAACAGTATTAAAAGCACCACAGACAACCCATTCTCTGTGTTCTTAGGCGGTGTGTTTGCCTACGACATGGTTGCTAATTTCGAAACTCTTTCTGATGTGCCTGACGGCGAAAACAGCTGCCCGGATTATGTTTTCTACCTCGCCGAAACGTTAGTTGTCATCGACCATCAAGCAAAAACAACCGAGCTAATTGGCAATGTGTTCAACGGCCCTGAAGTCCATGCAAACTGCTTTGAGGTTGGTCAACAGTTAGAGCGTTTAAATGCCGTATGTGACAATGCACAAAGCTACCAAGGGCAAAAGCAAACAGGCTCAAACCCAATTTCTGTTGATGTTAGCGACGAGCAATACTGCGAACATGTCATCAAGTTAAAAAATAACATCGTTGATGGCGATATATTCCAAGTTGTGCCATCACGTACTTTTTCTCTCGCCTGCCCTGACTCACTTCATGCTTATAGCCAATTAAAACTACAAAACCCAAGCCCATATATGTTTTACATGCGCGATGAAGAGTTCGTGTTATTCGGCGCATCACCCGAGTCAGCCCTCAAATATTGCGCAGAGAGTAAACAAGTTGAGGTATACCCAATTGCCGGCACTCGCCCGCGTGGCAAGTTTGCTAACGGGCAAATTAATCCAGACCTAGACAGCCGCATTGAGCTTGAACTTCGTAACGACCAAAAAGAACGTGCCGAGCACCTTATGTTAGTTGATTTAGCAAGAAATGATGTAGCCCGTATTAGCGTACCCGGCACACGTCACGCTAAAGAGTTATTAAAAGTAGACCGCTACTCACAAGTGATGCATTTAGTTTCACGCGTGGTGGGTACTTTAAAACCTGAACTCGATGCGCTACATGCTTACCAAGCTTGTATGAACATGGGCACCTTAGTGGGTGCACCTAAAGTACGCGCTGCCGAGTTAGTTCGTCAAACCGAACAAAAACGCCGCGGCAGCTATGGAGGTGCAGTGGGTTATTTAACGGGCGATGGCGCCATGGATAGCTGCATTGTTATTCGCTCTGCCTTTGTTAAAAACGGCACGGCCTACGTGCAAGCAGGTGCAGGTGTGGTGTTTGATTCAGATCCACAATCAGAAGCCAATGAAACCCGTGCTAAAGCACAAGCTGTGATCACTGCGATTCAATCGACTTACGAGGCACAATAATGACGACAACATCAGCCTATAAAATCTACTTTTTAGATAACTTTGATTCATTTAGTTATAACTTAGTCGATGAACTTTCTATGTTAGGGTGCCAGTTAGTGGTATACCGTAATAACATCAGTGCACAAAGCATCTTCGACAAAATGTGCCAAGAGACAGTGCCTGTATTATTAGTGCTTTCACCTGGTCCTGGCGCACCATCTGATGCTGGTTGTTTAATGGAGCTCATTGAACTGTGTAAAGGCCGCTTCCCGATGCTGGGTATCTGTTTAGGGCAGCAAGCACTAACACAAAGCTACGGTGGGGTTATTGGTCATGCAGGCGAAACTGTGCACGGCAAGTCATCAATTATTACGTTGACTGAGCACCCAGTATTCGCGGGTATGGGCGATAAAATGCCGGTTGCTCGTTATCATTCATTAATGGCAACCAAAGTCCCTGATGATGTTGAAGTAATTGCTTGTTATGAAAATATTCCGATGGCAATTTACCATCAACAAGATAATGCCCTTGGCTATCAGTTTCATCCTGAATCAATTTTAACGCCAAATGGCGCATTGCTATTACAACAAAGCATTGAATTTTTAACCGCACGCGTGCAGTAGAGGAATAACATGGAAGCAACAACTCAAACCCAGTTAAACCAATTATTAGCAAAGCAAGATTTATCATTTTCGCAAGCAACTGCATTATTTGATGCCATCATGAATGGCCAGCTTAATGATATTGAATTAACGGCTGCACTTATCGCCCTAAAACTAAAAGGCGAAACAAGTGATGAAATCGCCGGTGCGGCGGCATCAATGCGCGCCAATGCAGTGCCATTTCAAACCAGCAAAACCTTACTTGCTGATAGCTGTGGTACAGGTGGCGATGGCTCAAACACAATTAATATTAGTACAACGGCTGCTATTGTTGCTGCCGCTGCGGGCATCAACATGGTCAAACATGGTAATCGCAGTGTGTCGAGTAACTCGGGCTCAGCTGATTTACTTAAAGCCTTGGGTATCAATATCGATATGAGCCCTGAGCAAGCAGCGCATTGTTTAGACAATACTGGGTTTACATTTTTATTTGCACCGCATTATCACAGTGGTGTACGCCATGCGATGGGCGTGCGTACGGCTCTTAAAAGCCGCACAATTTTTAATATCTTAGGTCCACTGGCCAACCCTGCTGCCCCTGAGGTGCAATTGCTTGGTGTTTATGACCCTTCACTGTGCTTACCAATGGCCGAAACCTTAAAAACCCTTGGCACAAAACGCGCTATGGTGGTTCACGGTGCAGGCACTGACGAAATCGCCTTACACGGGACAACCAAAGTGGTTGAGCTTAATAACGGTGAACTGAGCGAATACACGCTAACAGCGAGCGATTTTGGTCTTGCAAACTATTCACTTGAACAACTAGCAGGCCAAGGCCCAGAATATAACGCAAAAGCAAGCTTAGCGATTTTACAAGGTCAAGGTGAAATGGCGCATAACGCTGCCATTATAGCCAACGTCGCCGCCCTTCTTTATTTAACCGATAAAGCAAGTGATTTAAAAGCAGCCGCAGATCAAGTAATTGAATTATTAGCATCAGGAAAAGCGATGGACACATTGAACGCAATTATTGAGGTAAGTCATGGCTAACGTGTTAGACAAAATTGTTGCCGACAAACGTATTGAATTAGAACAAAGAAAAGCACAGCGCCCGCTTGAGTCATTCATTAGCGAGGTTGTGCCAACCAAGCGAGACTTTGAAGCAGCATTAGCAGCAACCGGTACGCAGTTTATTTTAGAATGTAAAAAGGCCTCACCGTCAAAAGGACTTATTCGCGAACCATTTAATTTAGACGAAATTACATCGGTTTATAAAAAGTACGCAACCTGTATGAGCGTACTAACAGATGAAAAATATTTCCAAGGCAGCTATCAGTACCTTGAATACGTGCGCAGCCAAGTGGAACAGCCGCTTATTTGTAAAGACTTCTTTATTGATGAGTACCAAGTTTATTTAGCACGCTTATCTGGTGGTGATGCCATTTTATTAATGCTCTCAGTTCTTGATGACGAGCAATATTTAGCGCTTCATAAAGTGGCTGACTCTTTAAATATGTCGGTACTCACTGAAGTCAGTAATGAGCAAGAAGTAAGCCGTGCTCTTGCACTTAATGCCAGCCTAATTGGTATTAATAACCGCGACCTTCGTGATTTAAGCACTGATCTTGCAACAACAGAGCGTTTACGTCAGCTTATCCCAAATGACAAAGTGGTAATTTCAGAGTCGGGCATTTATACCCATAAAGATGTAAAACGCCTTGCACCATTGTGCGATGGCTTTTTAATTGGCAGCTCATTAATGGCTGAGCGCGACTTAGAAGCCGCATGCCGTAAAGTCATTTTAGGTGAGAACAAAGTGTGCGGTTTAACCCGTTCACAAGATGCGATAGCAGCCTACGCCAGTGGTGCTGTGTATGGTGGCTTAATTTTTTATCCTAAGTCACCGCGTTATGTCGATATCGACTGTGCCAAGCAAGTTACGCAAAGTGCCCCGCTCGCGTATGTGGGTGTGTTTGTCAATGCACCTCTTGAACAAGTGGTCGATTATGCACAAAGCTTAAAATTAGCTGCAGTGCAATTACATGGTGACGAGAATAGCGAGTATATTCAAAGTCTCAGAAAGCAATTACCGCTTGGCTGTGAAATTTGGAAAGCCCAAGCCGTTAAAGGCGAATTACCCAAACCGCTTGAAGGGGTTGACCGCCATTTGTACGACACTTACAGCAAAAGCCAAAAAGGCGGCACAGGCGAAGCATTTGATTGGTCTGTGCTAGAAACGGCAACCGTGCCGTTTATGTTAGCCGGGGGTTTAAACCCAGAAAATATTCACGCAGCGCTTTATCGCGGTGCTAATGGTCTTGACCTAAATTCTGGCGTTGAAGCGTCAGCGGGTAAAAAGTGCCAAACAAAATTACAAAATGCGTTTTCGCATATCAGAAATTATTGAGGTTAGAATGCAAAATCCAGCTTATTTCGGTGAATTCGGTGGTATGTTTGTACCACAGCTGCTTGTGCCAGCACTCAAGCAACTAGAAGCAGAGTTTAATAAATCGCAAAACGATCCAGCTTTTCAGGCTGAGTTTGAAAAACTATTAAATGAATACGCAGGCCGCCCTACGCCATTAACACTGACACGTAACTTAGTTAAAAACCCTAAGGTAAAACTGTATTTAAAGCGTGAAGATTTACTGCACGGCGGTGCACACAAAACCAATCAAGTACTTGGCCAAGCACTCCTTACTAAACGCATGGGTAAAAAAGAAGTGATTGCAGAAACAGGTGCCGGCCAACACGGTGTTGCAACGGCCCTAGCCTGCGCCCTACTTGGCTTAAAGTGCCGTATTTACATGGGTGCAAAAGACGTTGAACGCCAACAACCAAATGTATTTCGTATGAAATTAATGGGCGCAGAGGTTATTCCTGTCACAGCGGGCTCTGGCACCTTAAAAGATGCCGTAAACGAAGCACTGCGTGACTGGTCAGCAAATTACAAAGATGCTCACTACTTACTAGGCACTGCAGCAGGCCCTCACCCATTCCCAACCATGGTGCGAGAGTTCCAAAAAATGATTGGTGAAGAAGCAAAACAACAAGTACTGAAAGCTGAAGGCCGCTTACCGGATGCTGTGCTTGCTTGCGTGGGTGGTGGCTCTAACGCCATTGGTATGTTCACAGACTTTATTGATGAGCCAAGCGTAAAATTAATTGGTGTAGAGCCTGCTGGTAAAGGCTTAGATACCCACCAGCATGGTGCAACCTTATGTAAAGGCACAAAAGGCATTTTACACGGTACCTATACCTATATTATGCAAGATGATGATGGTCAAATTGAAGAGTCTTACTCTGTATCAGCAGGTCTTGATTACCCTGCTGTTGGCCCACAACATGCGCACTTACATGAAACTGGCCGTGCTGAGTACGTAGGTATTACCGATACTGAAGCGCTTGAAGCATTCCAACTACTGGCTAAGAACGAGGGGATTATTCCAGCGCTTGAATCAAGCCATGCCCTCGCATATGCCCTTAAATATGCCGAGCAACAAACCGAAGACACTATTTTAGTGGTTAACCTAAGCGGCCGAGGCGATAAAGATTTGGCTCACGTACACAGTGTTTTATCAGAAGGAGGCGCACTATGAGCCAGACTAACCGTTACGGACAACTGTTCGCCACATTAAATGAAACAAACCAAGGTGCTTTTGTACCCTTTGTTACGATTGGCGATCCTAATAAAGCACTGAGCGTAGAAATCATCAAAAGTTTAATTGATGGCGGCGCCGATGCCCTTGAGCTAGGTATTCCATTTTCAGATCCGATTGCAGATGGCCCGGTGATCCAAGCGGCCAACATTCGTGCACTTGATGAAAACATCAATACCCAAGATTGCTTTGATATCATTAAACAAGTGCGCCAGTACAATGCCGATATTCCAATTGGCCTGTTATTGTATTCAAATCTTGTGTTTAAGCGTGGCATCGAAAAGTTTTATCAAGATGCTAAAGAAGCCGGTGTCGATTCAATTTTAGTGGCTGACGTGCCGCTACATGAGTCAAAGCTATTTCGCCAAACAGCAATGAAAAATGGTATTGACCCAATTTTTATTGCTACACCGAATGCTGATGATGACACGTTACGAGAGTGTGCGTCATATGGCCGCGGTTACACATACCTTCTTTCACGCGCAGGTGTGACAGGCACAGAAACCAAGGCACAAATGCCAGCAGATTCATTAGTTAAAAAACTAAAAGATTACCATGCTGCACCGGCATTACTTGGTTTTGGTGTATCAACGCCGGAAGATGTTAAATCAGCACTCGATTCAGGAGCTGCTGGTGCGATTTCAGGCTCTGCGGTTGTTAAAATCATCGAGGCAAACCTTAATGATCAAGCAGCAATGCTAACTGGTTTAAAAGAGTTTGTAGCCAGTATGAAGGCAGCTACAAAGTAACTTATTGTATTGCTTAAAAAAGGGCCATAAAGGCCCTTTTTTGTGCTTAACATTTATGATTAATGATGGCGATGCTCGCCCTCTTTAATCTCTTCTATGAATTTTCGATTAAAAGCCTCTAAGTCGGCTGGGCTTCGGCTTGTAACTATGCCCTCATCAACACACACCTCTTGATCAACCCAATTAGCTCCTGCATTGATTAAATCAGTTTTAATACTTGGGTATGAGGTTACTTTGCGGTCGCGTAGTTTATTAATTTCGGCTAATAACCATGGGCCGTGGCAAATCGCGGCGATGGGCTTGTTTTTACCGGCACTGAAAAAACCATCAACAAAGGCTTTTGCTTCGCTATCTTGACGTAACGTATCTGGGTTAAATAAGCCACCAGGCAGAAGTAACGCGTCATACTCAGCAGAGTCTGCTTCGCTGACTACACGGTCAACACTGACTCGCTCACCCCATTGGTTTTCATCCCATGCGGTGATATCGCCACGCTCAAGTGACACAACTTCGACAAGTGCACCCGCTTCTAATAATGCGCTTCGTGGTGACAATAGCTCGCTTTGCTCAAAACCATTGGTTGCAAGAATAGCAATCTTTTTACCATTCAGTTGGCTATTTAAATTTGACATGTTATCTCCTTATTTAGGTAAACCTAAATGATTAACAGCATACAACATGCCAAACTTAATAGATTGAAAATATTGAATAAATTTTCAGGTGTTCTATTTATGCTCTGTAAATACTACAACAGCTTTGCAAATCCTGCTTATAAACCGTCTTTGAGTGCTTTAGCAGGTTTAAAAACTGGCTTGTTAGCGCCTTCTATTTCAATTTCTTCACCGGTTTGTGGGTTGCGTCCTTTGCGTGCTGGGTAATAACTCAGAGCAAACGTACCAAAGCCATTAATTTGCACTTGATCGCCCTCAGAAAGAGACTTTTCGATAGCATTTAACATGCTGGTTAAGGCAGCTTGAGTGTCTTTTTTTGTTAATTCACTGTGGGCAGCCATTTGCGATACTAACTCGGCTTTATTCATAAAAAGTGCTCCAAAATACGCCGCTTAATCATCTGAGGTTAAGCGGAAAAAGATAAGGTAAAACAACCTAAACGCAGGTTTAGGCCAGATTGGCTCGGGAGGCTAAGCTTTCAGGGCTGCTAAGTCAACCTTGTATCTTGCACGATAACTTGATACAACCCAGTATCTTTTTATATTAGAGCATTTATAAATTTATGCATGCGATTATTGAATACATCCCGCTGATCCTGTTTTTTGCGGTTTTCAAGTTAGTTGATATTTATTGGGCAACAGCCTTGCTGATGCTAACCACCTTAATTCAAGTTGCTTACTGTTATTTTAAAGATGGTAAAGTGCCAACCCGTCACTGGGTGTTTTTTGCCATAGCGGTGGTGTTAGGTACCCTCACCTTAGTGTTCCACGACGAGCAGTTCGTAAAATGGAAAGCCACCATTGTGTATGCCATTTTCAGTGTTACTTTGCTGGTAAGCCGCTATGTACTTGGCAAAAACTTAGTGAAAAAAGCACTAAGCTCGATTTTAGAAAATGCCTCTGAGAGTAAACAAGAAATCAACGTACCTGAAGCGCTCTGGAATAAGCTTAACCTGTTTTGGGTTGCAGTGACTGCTGGTATCTCGGCGCTGAATATCTACATTGCCTATAACTTCTCGCTCGATTTTTGGGTTAACTTTAAAGTGTTTGGCTTAATGGGCATTACCTTTGTTTGCGTGTTAGCAACGATCATCACCCTATTCAAATACTTACCAGAAGATGACGAAGAGAAAGATCCAAAGCAATCTTAATGTCATAAATCTGTCGTCTTAGCTTGTTAGCGTAAGCAAAAAACACGCTGAGACGACATTGAACGCTAACCAATACCGCTGGCTTGAATTTACCCTCATATTTGTTTCTTTGCCGCTATTAGGCTTCTTTCTTCGTGCCTACCTCGCTAACTGGCTTATTCCTGCCCTTATTATTTTAATGGCCGTGTGCGGCATGTTGCTTTTATCTGATCCCCATTTTAAACGCTTTCGTTTAACAAGCCTTGGGCAATTTAGTGCGGTAAAACGTCGCTTATTTAGTTTCTTCTTTTTAGGGGCGCTATTCTCTGGAATGTTTTACGGGATCATGAATCAAGAAAACTGGTTTTCACTGCCACGAAACTCGTTTAACGATTGGCTAATGTTGTTATTGCTCTACCCTATTTTATCGGTGATGCCGCAAGAGCTGATTTTTAGAACCTACTTTTTCCATCGCTACAAACGCATTATGCCAAGTAAAACGGTGCGTATTATTGTCAGCGCATCAGTGTTTGCATTGGCGCATATTGTCTATGCGAATGTATTGGCCGTACTGTTGGCTTTTTTAGGGGGGCTGCTGTTTTCTTATACTTACGCGCAAAGCCGCTCAACCTTCGTATGTGTGATTGAACACAGCTTATGGGGACTTTGGATGTTTACCCTTGGCTTGGGTGATGTGCTCGATGCGGGGGCCTTTTAATTTAATAGGCATAAAAAAGCCGCGCAAAGTGCGCGGCTAAGTATTGAACTGGTCTTTAAAATCCGAAAATACTAAATGCAAAAAACTTAGTCGCCACCGTATTTACAAAGATTAGTAATAAAATGGCAGGGATAAACGTTGATAGTGAGAAGTTCACATACTTCTCTGTGAAGCTGCCAATATAGCCTTCACAGCCTTGGCTTAACTCTGCCGACAAGTTTGCTTTTTTCCAACGATACATAACGAATAAACACACCATTAAACCGTTAAGCGGTAAAATTGTGTCGTAAAACACATCATAAACAATATCAAATAAGCTCTTATCTGCACCGCCATAGCTAACAAACTTTGTAAGCGAGTCAACCATACCAAATGACATTGTACACAGCACAGTTAAAACACCTGTAGATAAAGTTAAGATAGCCAGTGCTTTTTTACGGCTAATACCTTTGCGGTCGCTTAAAGTCGCTGTTGGCACCTCTACAATTGATACAAGTGACGTAATTGCAGCAAAAAAGACAAGTAAGAAGAATACAAACGCAACAATTGATGCACCCACGTAGCCAATATCAGCTTGTAACGCTAATAAAATTTTTGGTAGGTAAACAAAAATCATCGATACTGACGAATCTGATAAATTACTAGGGTCAGTATCTGGGTTAAAACTGAAAATAGCTGGAAGCACCATTAGACCAGCAATAAATGCCACCATCGAGTCAGTAACTGCAACCATTTTTGCACTACCAACAATGTCATCTTTCTTAGAAATATACGATGCATAGGTCATTAAGATACCCATACCCAGTGACAACGAGAAAAACGCTTGAGCTAATGCACCATTTAATACGCTGGCATCCATTTTTGAAAAGTCAGGAACAACATAGTACTTAACACCGGCCATTGCGTTATCAAGAGTTAGTACGTATACAACCAACGCGGTGAGTAGTACAAATAAAGCTGGCATCATAAACTTAGCCGCTTTTTCAATACCTTCTTTAACACCGCCCACTAAAATCAAGTTAACGATGATGGCAACCACGGCCATATAACCAAACACGGTGTAGCTATTGATAAAGGTGCCAAAATTATCCGGCTGCGCCAAGGCATCTAGATTACCAAAAGCGGTTTGCGATAAATAACCGAAAATCCATACCGTGATCACCATGTAAAAAACAGCAATCATAAATGGCGTTAATACAGCTAAAAAGCCAGCAAAGTTCCATTTTGGATCATTACCCGCTAAAAATTTGTATGAACCTAGTGGATCTTTTTGCGCTTTACGACCCATGGCCATTTCAGCCATCATCACTGGCAAACAGATAAAAATGACAAACAATGCATAGACTAAAAGGAAAGCACCACCGCCGTTTTTTGTGGCTGAAACAGGAAAACCTACTAAGTTTCCGATACCTACAGCAGAACCGGCTGCCGCTAAAATAAAACCGAGGCGGGAGCTAAAATGCTCGCGTTTTTCGCTCATTTAAAAACCTTATTATTATTTTCTCAACCCAGCGACTCTAACAGTGTTACACCGCGTATTTCAAGCTTTATAAGTTAAAGTTATATGGGTTTGTGTAAAGATTATTACGCGAATAATCTCTCGTCTATTGCTAAGAATATGCTACTATTTTTTAAAAATAACATTGAGAACACACCATGCTGTATATGATTTATTCAACGGATGTTGAAAATAGTTTAGAAGCTCGCAAATCTGCACGTCCTGCTCACTTAGCACGCCTTCAAGAATTAGACGATCAAAACCGTTTATTTACGGCAGGCCCATTGCCAGCCATTGATAGTGAAGATCCAGCTGACGCTGGTTTTACTGGTTCATTAGTGGTTGCTGAGTTTGAGTCGTTAGAAGCAGCACGTGAATGGGCTGCAAACGATCCGTATATTGCGGCGGGTGTTTACGACAACTCAGTCGTAAAACCATTTAAAAAAGTATTTGGTTAACCTCTGAACTTAACTGAATCAATAATTCAGTGTTTGTTCACGGCTTATTAACTAAGATTTGGCTATTGAATTACAGAATTTAACGTAATTACTTGAATTTTAGTTAATTGGTTAATTAAACTAAATGGGTCTGGTTTAGGAGTTCCCCGTCATGCGCATATTATTAGCCTTCAGTTTTAGTCTTTTATTTGCATTATCAAGCTTTCATGCTGATGCCAATAAGAAACAAGCCCAAGAGGTGACTAAAAAGCAGGCTGTGACGATCGCCAAAAAGTCTGAAGACGGCCGAACCCTAAAAATCACAGAGCAAGATAAAGTATTTACCGTAAGAATTTTAAAAACGAACGGCCACGTGGTTGATGTCCATGTGAACAAAAAGACTGGCGAAGTGAAAAAGGATTAAGAATGCGAATTTTAGTTATTGAAGATGATTTACACTTAGCAGATAACCTTCGTAATGCCCTAGAAAAAGAGCGTTACAGCGTTGACCTTTGTCACGATGGTGAAGCTGGTTTATTCCATATTACCGAATACCCGCTAGATATGGCGGTAGTCGATTTAGGCTTACCTAAAGTTGATGGTATTGAACTAATTACCAAAGCACGTGCACAAGGTATTACCATTCCTATTTTGATTTTAACGGCACGTGACCGTTGGCAAGATAAAGTAGAAGGCTTAGATGCAGGTGCAGATGACTACCTAACTAAACCTTTCCACGTTGAAGAGCTAATTGCCCGCTGTAATGCGCTTATCCGCCGTAGCGCCGGTAAAGCAAACCCAGAAATGACAGCTGGCCCTATTAAAATTCATACTCGCTCACAGCAAGTATGGGTTAACGATAAAGAACTTAGCTTAACGGCATACGAATACAAAGTTTTAGAATACCTAATGGTTAATCCACAAAAGGTAATTTCTAAATCTGAACTAACTGAGCACATTTACGACCAAGACTTTGACCTTGATTCAAACGTAATCGAAGTTTTCGTATTGCGTTTACGTAAGAAGCTTGACCCTGATGGTACCCTTAACCCAGTAGAAACATTACGCGGCCGTGGTTATAGGCTTAAAAGTCAGTGGTAGCATCGCAAATACCGCTTAAAGTAAGGCAAGGATTTATCCTTGTCTTTGTTTTATTAGTCGCCCTACCAATTCTGTTTTTCTCAATTGGTAAGGCTTACTACGCCTCTTTGGTCGAAGCGACCGAAAAAACCCTCGAAGCTCACTTATATTCATTAATTTCTGAAGTTGATTTCACTGAACGTGGCATTGTTATGCCTAGCACCATCTTAACGCCAGAGCTAAATCGATTAAACTCAGATACCTACGCGATGGTTTATCGCGGTGACTTACCAGTTTGGTATTCTGAATCGGCTACTAATATCAACTTTATTCCTGATAACTTTGAAGCCCCAGCTGGCTCTGCGGATTTTCGTCGTGTTGAATACAACAATACCGTGTACTGGCAGTTAACCCTTACCGTTATTTTAGAAAACATTGATCAATCTGAGCATGCACGTTTTATCCTATTAAAGCGTAATGATGCCCTACTGAGGTTGATGGATGGCTTTAAGCAGACACTCGTAAATTGGATGTATGTCATGGGAGTGTCCATTGCTGCACTCATGGCGATTGGTTTTGTTTGGAGTGCAAGACCACTGCAACGACTCGATAAAGAAATTAAAGCCATTGAGTCGGGTGATAACCAACAAATTAAAGGTCTTTACCCGGTTGAACTACAAACTATTAAAGCCGATTTAAACTTATTGCTTGAATCGCAGCAACGCCAAAAAGAGCGTTACCGTGCTTCGTTGAGCGACCTTGCTCATGCATTAAAAACGCCTTTGGCAGTGCTTAAATCAAGCCCTTTAGCCAATGATGCGGATGCACAAGAGCAGCTAGACCGAATTAATGTGATGATCGAACACCAGTTAAAGCGCGCTGCAACAGGTGCGTCTGACACATGGAAGAAACAAACTCATATCAAGCCTGTTATTGACTCAATTATAAGCGCGATGAGCAAGGTTTATCGCGACAAAGATATTATATTTACCTCAGAGGTTAGTGAAAAAGACTATTTCTTGGGTGATAAAACAGATTTGATGGAACTACTTGGTAATTTAATCGATAATGCCTGTAAAGCTTGCCGTTCACAGGTCGATATAAAGGTTAAGCAGAACAAAAAGTTAACCCTCAGTATAAGTGATGATGGCCCAGGTGTCCCTGAGCACAAGCGTGAATCATTACTGACTCGCGGTACCAGACTCGATACCTATGAAAGCGGCCACGGTGTCGGCATGGCTATCGTGTCGGATTTAGTCAACTCGTATAATGGCACCTTAACCATTAAAGATGCAGAGAAACTAGCCGGTGCTGAGTTTATATTAGAGTTTAATTACCATGATAAAAAATAAAACATCAATACTCGTTAAGGGCAGCTTTCTAGCTTTAATTGCGAGTGCATCGCATGCTCAAGCAGAGCAAACGTGTGAGCTTGCTAGCAACAATACCGATGACACCAAACGCTATATTCAATGTCTTGATCAAGTTATCGCCGATCTGCAGCGTGACCAAAAGATGTGGATTAATAAGCTCACTATGGATCTTGAGAAAATCAAAGAGGATAGCGGTAACAGCCAATTGCTACCGATTTTTAATCGCAGCATCAAGAACCAAGAGCGTTATTTAGAAGACAGCTGTCGTTGGCGTTATCTACAAAAAATGCCAAATAGTACGAAAGCCGCTATTGCCTACAAGCAATGTGAAATTGAGATCCTAAAAAACCATGTGCAGGTTTTACAGCGACCTCTAAAGTAATAGCAACTCACAGATTCTCATGGACAAAAAGGCGCTTAAGCGCCTTTTTATACCAATTCGCTTAATTAAGTGGTCTATTTTGAGGCAAGAAAACCTCGTTGATAGCAAGGCAAAAATTTCGTTATTTAGTTGTTCTAAATCAGAAATTTTTAACGCAGATAGCGACAGGTTTAATCCCTCAAAATGATTAAGTATTATTGCGGATTGGTATTACTCTTCAAGTTTTAGCTCTTCGCCATTGCCAAGCAAGGTAGCTAACCATCGCCCTTCTTGACTAGTCTCTAAGGCTATTTTAACTATCATGGTTAATGGGACTGACAACAACATGCCCACGGTCCCCATCAGCCAGCCCCAGAATATTAACGATAAAAACACCACCAGCGTCGATAAACCCAACCCTTTACCCATAAAGCGCGGTTCAACAATGTTACCCATGACGGTGTTAATAACCAAATATCCGCCAGCAATAAACCCTGCAACCAGTGGGCCTTGAGTTATCAAAGCAAGTAACACAGGAGGCACGGCAGCAATGATAGAGCCTATGTTTGGAATGTAATTAAGCATGAACGCCACTACACCCCAAAGTACAAAGTAATCAACATCAAGTGCCCACAGCATAAAGCCTGCAAGCATACCTGTGCCTAAGCTAACCAGCGTTTTAATAGCCAGGTAAGAATTAATTGAATCTAAAAAGCGATCAACCTGCTGCATTTTCATTTCAGGATCATCAAGTGCTAAATGCACTTTTTTACTCAGCATAGGTCCTTCAAACAACATGAATACCACGGTTAGGATGATCAAAAACAAGTTAGCCATCACGCCACCGAGGCCTGTGAGCATGTTGGTTGCAACATCAATCATTTTGCCCGGATCGAATAAAGAAATAATCTGTTCTTTATCAATCAGGATGTTATAACTCGCTGCAACATTAACCACCCAGACAAATTCTTCTTTTAGTTGTGCTTTGTACTCAGGCAGCTTTTCAGAGAAATCGGTCATCGATTGCCCAACCAACCCGGCAAGGCTTATCCCTACACCGACAATCATCAACATCACAAATACAACAGCAATGCCTTTAGGGATACCGTATTTGGCAAAGAAACGAATTAAGGGATTACAAATAATGGCAATAAAGGCTGCCAATACAAATGGGATAACAATCACACTTGCAGCTTTAATACCAGCTAAAACAACGACTAAAGCAGCAAATATCACTAAACTTTTATTTACACCAGTCAGGCTCGACAAAATAAAATCCTTGTTAGTTTTTTTATCAGTGTAAGTGAAATACGTCGCAAAATAAATCACAAAGCTGCTGGCACAATTAATGCTTTTTATACGTGCATAATTTGAACAATTTATGATACATATAAGTAAGCGTGCTTTAAAAGGAGCTTTATATGGCACATTTATCCGAACAAGAACTCTCTTTTTTCAACCGTTTATTCGAGGCTGAACGGACTGATAGCGATCCAACCGATACAAAAATGTCTGTTAGGCTTAATTTGCCTGATAAATTAAATGGTTTACTTACCAATGCCAAACTGACACTGCTTGCTGAAGTGGGGATTTATCAATTGTGGTTTCCTCTTGAATTTACCAAGGACGAGAATGGTCAGCTGATCCCTTTACTTAGCGCACCAGAAGTAATAGACACCAAAGGCATCGAACGCAGCTGGCGTACGCCTGATCTCGAAATTCACACAGAGCAATTTCAGATACTGTCTTTATCAAGCACAGGCGTGTTACTCAAGCCAAAGCGTCAAACTCCTATTCTCAATAAAGAAATACTGTTGGTATTTAATTTACCGAGTGAAGAACAGGTTATTCTTAGCGTAAAGCCAATAAGAACGACCAGCAAAGGAATTGCCGGAAAAATAGTGAAAGTGTGCCAAGGTGAAGATGCACTTCGTAATTACTTATTTGAGACCCATAAGCACCATCATGCAAAGCTGTACGAGCAAGGTAACTTTACTACTGAGCTTATCTAGTTGCAGCAGCTTAACAGCTTAGATAAGCTTGGCGTTTTGCAGCAAGTCACAACAAGGTATTTTATGAGTTACCCTATAGGAACCCCTGGTAGGCCGTGGAACAAAGAAGATAAGAAAGCATGGTTTGAATTACAGTCAGTAAAGCGTAGCTATTTAGATGATGTTGTATCGCAACTAGACTCTTTAACAAGCGATTTCAATATTGAGCAATATGGCGCATTAAGTTACGACAGCGACAAATACCCTCTTTACATTTTAAAGAGCAAACAATGGCAAGCTGATAAACCTGTTGTGCTGGTTACCGGTGGTGTTCATGGTTATGAAACAAGTGGCGTGCATGGTGCTTTAGCGTTTGCTAAGAGAAGTGCCAAAGACTACTTTGCTGATTTTAATATTTTAGTGGCTCCGTGTATCAGCCCTTGGGGATATGAAACGATTAACCGCTGGAATCCAAATGCCACGGATCCAAATCGCTCTTTCTATGCAGATAGCCCCGCTGAAGAGTCTGCAGCAATTATGCAATATTTAGCCGATAACACTATTGCACCTTATGTGCATATTGACCTACATGAAACGACAGACACTGATAATAGTGAGTTTCGCCCTGCTCTAGCAGCACGTGATGCAAAGACCCACGATAACTGGAACATTCCTGATGGCTTTTATCTTGTCGCTGATAGTGAGCGTCCGCATGATGCATTTCAAACAGCGATTATAAAATCAGTTGAGAAAGTAACCCACATCGCACCAAGTGATGAAAATAACCAATTGATTGGCGTACCACAAACTCAATTTGGTGTAATTAATTACCAAGCGAAAAAACTGGGGTTATGTATGGGCTTAACCGATGCAGAATATGTCACAACAACAGAGGTTTACCCTGATAGTCCACAAGCAAATGATGACATTTGTATTGATGCACAAGTAGCCTCAATTAGCGGTGCTCTAAATTACATTGTTAACAAATAGTTAGCTATACTTTAAAAAGGGAGTGGATTATTTATTCACTCCAATGCAAAATAATTAGATAGGATTCACATAAAAATAAAATTAATGAAAAAGTTATGTTTTTTGAAATTTGTATACTAAATAACTAGACACATACATAGAATTGTATAAAATTCGCGCTCTTTTTAAGTTCAAAAGGAAGCAAATTGGAATTTAAGAATCACTATGGCAGTGTCAGGATTATTACTGAAGGTCCAATTGTTATTGGGCAGTTTTCTGGCAATATTAACGCTCGTTTAGTCAATGACTTTGCAATCAATTTAAAAAAGCATATTACTGCTTTCGCTGGAAAGCCGTGGGCGTATATTAGTCATTCTACCCATTTACTTGCTACCACCCCTGATGCAGAACGTGGTTTTACTCAATTATTCCGTGCCCTGCAAGGCACTAACTGTATAGCAACCGCTTATATGTTTAGCTCGTCTATTGTGCTTAATCAAATGAAACGCATCATTGCACAAGCACAATCTCCAATTCAAATAATGGACTGTTTATTTGATGATTTAGACAGCGCTAAAGCTTATGTGCTAAAGCAGCTCGAATTTGCAGAAATGGCTTGTTAAAAACAAGCCATTTTCGTTTCTAGAGCCGTGATTGAGGTTAATCTCGGTAAAACTTAGTTTCTTTAGTTATTGCGATATCAGCATCTTCTAATGCTTGAATGTGAAAACTAATAGGCGTTACTTTTGACTTTAACTCGTAGCCATCAGCAACCACAGTGACAGGCACACGTTTCATCTGACCTGCTTCAACAGTTATCTTTTCAGGCACCTGTAAGCTTGCTTCTGCAATACCACTTATACCGATTGAATAGCTCAAGCTATGCTGTGTTTTGTTGATAATTGATAAAGTATATGGGTTTTCTACTAAACCTTCAAAATTAACACGATACAGGGAATTACGGTCACGAATGACAGAAGCCTCAATAGGTGTACGCATTGCCATCCACACAACCATGCCCACGACAAACAGCGCCGTTAAACCGCCATAGCCAAGCAGTTTTAATCTAAATGGGTTGGTCGTTTTGCCTTCCATTTGTTTTTCTGAGGCGTATTTGATCAGTCCTTTTTGATAGTTGAATTTTTCCATAGTGCTATCACACGCATCAATACATAAGCCACAGTTTATGCATTCATACTGCAAGCCATTACGAATATCGATACCCGCTGGGCATACTTCAACACATAGGTTACAGTCTACGCAGTCACCTAAGCCTAATTCTTTAGGGTCGGCTTTACGCTTACGCGCACCACGAGACTCCCCTCGCGCTTGATCATAGGTAACAACTAACGTGTCTTTATCAAACATCACTGATTGAAAACGCGAATATGGGCACGCCACTGTACACATTTTTTCACGTAAGAATCCCGCATTACCATAGGTACAAAACGCGAACAAGAATACCCAAAAGCTGACGATACCAGACATTTCTAGGGTAAATAAGCTCATGTATAGAGACTTAGCAGGAATGAAATAAGCCATAAATGACATAGATGTAAGCAATGAGATCACCAGCCAAGCTGCATGCTTAGTGATTTTCTTTTGCCATTTACTTACTGACCATTGAGCTTTATCAAGTTTAATACGCTGATTACGGTTACCTACAACTTTGTGTTCGACCCAAGTAAACATCAGCATCCAAATTGTTTGAGGGCAAGTGTAACCACACCAAACACGCCCTAACCAATTAGTGACGAAAAACAATGCAAACGCCCCTGTCATAAATAACATAGCTAAGATCATAAAATCTTGTGGTAACAGCGTTAAACCAAACAGGGTAAATTTTTGGCTGGCTACATCGAGTAATACGGCTTGGCGGCCATCATAGGGGATCCACGGAATGGCGATGAACGTCAGCATCAGCACCCAGCCTAAGTAACGGCGGATACGTTGGAAATACCCCTTTTGCTCACGAATATAAATTGGCCCTTCTTGGTTGTAGGGCTTGATGATTAAGTCTTGCTCTTTAATATCAAATTTCATTTTGCTACTTACTTTTGTGTCGGTAATAGCCTGACAGAGCAACTATCAGGCCAACACAAAATAAAAATAAGTTATTGATATTAAATGATTAAATTTACATTCAAACAACTGAAAGCACGATATATCGCGAGTTATCGCGATATTTCACGATTTAGCGCTTTATCGCTAGCTTTTTCATTTTTGATCTAAGGGTACTTTCGGGAAGTCCCAGCAAGATTGCAGCACCATTTTCACCTGATATTTGCCCGTTACAGCGTTTTAGCACCTCACAAATATGCTGCTTTTGTACTGCATCAAGAGAAACCACCTGCTCATTTGATTGCTCGTTACTCAAAGGTGCTGAAAGCTGCAGTACAGTTTGCTTAGACAGAATTGCTTCACGTTCTAGAATATTTTGTAGCTCACGAATATTACCTGGCCAATCATAATTCGCCAGTTTGGTGAGTGTTGCTTTGCTAAGCCCTTTTAACTGTTTACCTAAGCGCTTGTTCAGCTGCGTAATAATATTTGCTGCGAGGAGTGGAATATCTTCCTTGCGCTCACGAAGTGCAGGCACACGAATGGGAAACACATTTAAGCGATAATACAAGTCCATTCGAAAGCTGCCCTGCTCAACCATTTGCCACAAGTTACGATTTGTTGCAGCTAACACTCGGATATCGACTTTTAAAGTTTGACTACCACCGACACGCTCAAACTCTTGCTCTTGTAGTACCCGCAGTAATTTACTTTGCGCCTCTAATGGCAGCTCTGCAACTTCATCTAAAAATAAAGTGCCTTTATCAGCCAGTTCAAAACGCCCTTTTCTGCGTTCATTAGCGCCAGTAAACGCCCCTTTCTCATGACCAAATAACTCAGATTCAATTAAGTTGGCGGAAAACGCCGCGCAGTTTACTTTTATGAAAGGTTGCTCAGCACGATTGCTCAAGCGGTGAAGGTTTCGTGCCACCAGCTCTTTACCCGTGCCGTTTTCACCTAAAATCAAAACCGTACTATTAGTTTGGCTTACCAAGGTAATTTGCTCGAGCATACTTTGAAATGAATGACTTTGCCCAACTAAGCCAGAGTCTTGCCAATCTTCGTTTAACTCTGAAATAAGGTAAGCATTTTCAGCTTGAAGCTGCTCAGATAGGTGCTGAACTTGTGCTAAGGCATCACGCAACGCCGCTTCTGTTTGCTGCTGTTTTGATACATCGCGAAAAATCGCGACTGCTCCAATCAAGGCACCATTTTTATAAACTGGCGTTGAAGTATACTCAACAGCAAAATAGCTTCCATCTTTACGCCAGAATACCTCATCGTTTACATGACGGTGTTTGCCATCGAACATAGTGCAATATATTTGGCATTCATCTGCAGGATATGGCGAGCCATCTTTACGAGTATGGTGATGATATTGATGTATTTTTTTACCAAGGAGTTCGTCTGCTTTCCAGCCTGTCATGCGCTCAGCGGCAGGGTTTACAAAAACTGCATTACCCGATAAATCGAAGCCATAAATTCCCTCGCCAACGGCGTTTAGCAATAACGTGGGGTCGTTTAAAAATTCCTTGATCATAGTAATCACTCAATTCGCGAAATATCACGAGCAATTATGACAAGGTTGAACATGCTTAACAAGCAATCATAAAAAAAGCGACTAGAAGCCGCTTTAATATATCGTATGGGTTTACAGTGTAGGCACTAAGATAATTTCGCCCTGAGATACTTTCATATCTAATGGTAATTTGCTCAATAGTGCAACTTTAGGGTCGTTCATATTTAACTTATAGACAGGATTAACCGCTAAAAAGCCGTTAATCACTTGCATTGCCTGATCATCTAATAAGTTTAAGCTGCCCTTGAAACCCGCGGTGTCGATTGTTGTATCAACCAGTTTTACATTACGTAAAAAGACCGCTTTTTTCTCGCTGTCATAAAATGGGCTACCTTCGATTTGTAGCTTTAAGCGTACTGGATACTTAAGCGCAAACGCTTTGATGACGGCACTAGAATCGGCCCCTAAAACCACCACATCACGTTTATCTGGGCCAACATTGACACTCAGGTCGTTTACCGCAAAATCAACTGGTAAGCCCATCAGCTTAATCTGTTCACTTAGTTTTGGTAATTGATTAGCAAGGGCTGCTTCAATTTCAGAATTGGTAAACGAGTAAACAGACATCCCTTGATCTGTCGTTTTACATGCCCCTAAAAATAAACAGGTAAGTAGTAATAAAATTCTCATTGTTTTCCTCAAAAACACACGGAAAAAAACCGCTTTAAAAAGCGGTTTTATTCGTTAAATTGCAAATATTGCTTTAAGCCTTGCTAGTGTGTCAGCTGAAACTGAACCCTCACTGACTGCAAGTAATTGCTTTAAGTAATAATAAACATCTGCCTGTTCGCCACGGTGTTTATCATCTAACATCGCAACTTGCTCTGTCATACGTAACTGACTATCAGCCGATTCTACGCCTGCCAGAATTTCGATACGGGTTAACAGCTGCGCAGCGTTTAGCTTAGTTGTTAATGAAGCTTGAAACTGCGAAGGCAGTTCGCTGTTGCTTTCAAGAGCAGCAAATAAAGCCGTTAATTTAGACTGCTCTGCTTGCTTACTAATTAGCGCTGATTTTTCACTAATCGCTGCCTCTAACTGAGTCACGCGTGCCGATAACGCTTTTGAGTATTCAAGCTCTGCTAGCTTCACTGTTAAATCTTTAAGCTGTGCAAGATGCACCACGGTCTCAAGTGCAGACTCAAGCTCACTTAACTGCTGTGCGGCAACTTCGTCATTTTGTTGCTGTACTTGCTTTTGCTGTTCAAACTCGGCACTGCGCTTAGCAAAAGTCTCGTCATTAACTCGTCTGAATTGCTGCCACAAGGTGTTTTCTGCTTTCATTCCTGCAAAGCCAATAGTCTGCCAAGTTTGTTGAAGCGCTTTTAGATCTTGGCACGCAGCAGCTAAATCATCACTTTGTGATAACTGTGTTGCTTGCTCAACAAGTGCTGCTTTTTGTTCAGCATTTGCTTTATGAAATGCAGCAAGTTGACCTTGTACTTGTGATTGTGCAGCTTTAAATTGCGTTTGTAGTTCACGGTATGTTTTAGGATCGACATTACCTGCAGAACGCCACGCTTTTGCGGTACGGTTGAACTTGCTTTCAAACTGCTTCCAATCAAACTCATCAGAAGAGCTATCAAGCTCTGTTAACTGCTGCATTTGCGAGATTATTTCAACGCGCTGTGCTTTAGCTTGCTCACGTTGTTGCTCTTGCTCTGCGAAATACTCACGACACGGCGCAAACAGTAATTCAATTTGTTGATCGAATAACTCGCCTTGTTGCTTTTCTGCATCAGTATCTAAACGCCCTAACTCATTCCAACGACGACGTAACTGTTTAACATGCTCTGCACGTTGTTTAGGGTCAGTACACTCGGTTGCAACAAGTTCATTTACTTCAACGAGTAGCGCATCACGCTTTGGTGCCGATGCGTATTTTTGCCAATCTTTTGCTTCTGCTAGTTGCGCTTCTAAATCAGCTTTAAGGCTATTTAATGGCTGTTTGTAATAGTCTGTAAGTGTTGCGTATAGCTCTTCAAAACCTTTAAACACACCAAAGGCAACATTAAAGCGACCTTGCTCAATTAAGCGTTTTACATCACGAGCTTTACGCTTAGCTGTTTGTTGATTTTTCTCAAACTTATTCGTCAGCGGTGCCATCGCTTGCTGCCAACTGTTTACTGTTTCAGCTAAATTTGCTTTAAAGCGACCTTGTAAACGACTAGGAATACTTGCCAGCTTTTTGCGTGCTAATTTTTGCTGTTGCTCAAACTGCTGTTTAAGACCGTCAAACTCGCTTTCGTCTTCAGTTGTCGCAACGATATTTAATTGATCAAATGTCTCTTTAAACTCAGCAATAGCACTAACCAGTTGCGGTAACTGCTCAACTTGGTTAAATAAATTTGTTAAATGTTGTTTTACATCACGCACAGTTTGGTTATCAGCTAAGTCCGCCTCTGCTAATGCATCTTTTGCCTCTGCAACTTTTGCCTCGAGCCAATCTTGTTGAATTTGCTCTGGCGTTTCTAAGCCTAATTGCAATGCATTTTCAATTTCTTCGCCAATTGCTTCAAGGCTTGCAAGTGCCAATACCTGACGTTGTTGCTCAGCTAACGCTTGCTGCGCTGCTTCATGCTCTTTACTTAAAACTGCAATGTGCGATTCAAGCTTTTGCGTAATCGCTGAATATTTCTTATCTAACGTGCTTACTTGCTCATCGCTCAGCCATTTTAGTTCGATAGCTTGCCACTGCTGTAATAACTCAGCATGTTGCATCGACACTAACTGAAAGTCATTTTTATCACGAAGCGCATTAAGCTTTGCTAATACCACACGTGTATCAGCTTCTACTTTGGCAGGCATTTCTATCGCTAAGCGTTCATTGTCAAGATGAGTCGCCAGTTGGGTATGCGCCTTACCTTTTGCATGCTTTAATAGTGATTTAGCAAGTTGATGATTAATCACAAGCTCAACAAGTTGCAATTGCAGCTCTTCACGGCCTTCTTTAAAAGCTTTATCAATTAAGCTTGGGTTTGCTAAACGCTTAAGTAACTTAACGCGAACTTGAAGTTCTTTTTCTGCAAAGGCGAGTTTCTCAAGAGTTTTGACAGGTGCGTAACGCTCAATAAACTCATTTTTGATATTTGCATCTAGTTGGCTGTCGGTATTTAAAACTGCTTGATTGATATGCTGCTCAGCAAGGTCTTTCAGTGCTTGGTCTTGCTTGTATGCTTGCCACCATAAAACGATATCGTTCACTTTGTTTAATGCTTTTTTGCGGATTTCAGCTGAGCTGTCTTCAAGGGCAATGCTATTTAAGATGCTAAGGTCACGCTCTGTATCAAGACGTTCAACCGCAGCTAAACGGACTTGGTTTTTAGGGTGCTTCCATTTTGGAGTAAACAGGTGTTTAAAGATCATTTTCACTAAACCTAGCTATTTCATTTTCTGATGCGAATTCTTTTTGCAATTGAGCTTTGCTCTTTTGCACCATTTCACCATTTGCGCCAATGGTAAACTGCTCATTGCTTTGCGAAACTTTAGCCTGATAAAGCATCACGAGTTGAACGGTTTGTTGTTTTTGCTCCTCAGTCAAAGGAGTGCCGTCTGGCCACTTACCCGTAGAGGCACCATACTGAAGACGTTCAAATACTTCTGGGGTGATATTTTTAACGATGTGATCAATATTCATGTTACTTTTTCTTTTTTAAAACAACTAAATAGATGCGGCTTACAAGATACCACACAAAACCTACTGCCATTGCCGATGTATAGGCATACCACTCAAGAGACTTTGCTTCGGGGTGCATAAAGTAATAACAGAAAAAGCCCCCTAAAAATAAAATCAGTGCGAGGAAAGACTGATTCATAAACTTTTGTTGTCTACGAATGCGCGTTTCTTTTTGCATTTGCTGCAATTGCTCATTGCTTAGATCGGTGACTTGGCATTCACAATGCGGGCATTGCTTATGTTTGTCAGATATTGATTTTGCACACTGCGGGCAACTAATAATCGCCATATCTTTCTCCATACTACGCATAAAAAAGGCGCCTTTAGGCGCCCTTTATTGTACTTGTTTTATGAGTCGATGTCTTTTTTGAATTTCATTCATTTATGAAGATTCGAAAACCTGCACAACTAAATTCACCGTAAAAACTCAAAAAAACGATTTATTGTTTCTGTTTCGCCTTTTCAGCTAGACGCTTTTCCCAGAAAGTCGCATTTTTAATGCCTAATTTAACTGGATCAAAAGTGATTTCACCACCGGCTTTCTTTTGATCTTCGTAATCACGTAGACAGTTAAGTGCAGGTTTTGCGACAAAGAAAATAGCCAAAATACCCACAATATTGATCCAGGCCATTAAGCCTACGCCAATGTCACCAATATTCCAGATGTAACCTGAGTTGTTTACCATACCGTAAGCCACCATAAACATGATGACAAACTTCACAACAACCAACGGAATATTGCCTTTGAAATAACGGTTTAAATAAGCAACGTTCGTTTCAGCAATATAGTAATAAGCAAGAATTGTAGTAAATGCGAAGAAGAATAAAGCAATACCAACGAATGCTTCACCAAAGCCACCAAATACGCTAAATAATGCCATTTGTGTAAAAGCAGCAGAGCCTACTTCAGTTGCAGCATCAACGTTTTGCACAATGAATTGACCTGCAGGTAACTCACCCACAATGTTGTATTGTTTAGTGATTAGAATCATTAACGCTGTTGCTGTACAAACAAAAATGGTATCAACATAAACAGAAAATGCTTGCACTAAGCCTTGTTGAGCTGGGTGATCTACCTCGGCAGCTGATGCTGCATGCGGACCCGTACCTTGCCCTGCTTCGTTTGAGTAAATACCACGTTTAACACCCCAACCAATAGCAGCACCAAAGCCTGCTTGCGCGGTGAATGCATCAGATAAGATCATTGAGAAGATACCTGGCACTTTATCTAGGTTTAAGAACACCACGATTAACGCTAACACGATGTAACCTAGCGCCATAAATGGCACCACAATTTGTGTGAAGTTTGCGATACGTTTAATGCCACCAAAGATGATAAATGCAAGCACAATTAAGATGATTGCAAGAGCAACCAACTTAAAGCTACCTACTTCACCAAAGCTGGTGCTAACCAATGTGCCTTCACCAAAAACTTGTGTGAATGCATTACCTACCGCATTCGCTTGAACGCCCGGAAGGAATACACCACAAGCAATAATCGCCGATACTGCAAATAATACGGCTAACCACTTTTGCTGTAAGCAGCGGTCGAAGTAATATGCTGGGCCACCGCGATATTGACCGTCTTCTTCTGATTTATAAATCTGACCAAGTGTTGACTCGGCATACGCAGTACTTGCACCAAGAAACGCAACTATCCACATCCAGAAAATCGCACCCGGACCACCAAAGCCGATTGCTGCAGCAACCCCGGCAATATTACCTACACCTACACGGCCTGATAACGAAACCGCTAGCGCTTGAAACGAAGAAATACCCGTATCTGAATTATTAGAGCTAAGTAATAATTTACACATTTCTTTAAAATGTCTAACTTGTGCGAATCGGGTTAAAACGGAATAAAACAGACCTGCGCCTAGACATAAATAAATGAGTGCATCACTCCAAATTATGTCGTTAACGGCGCTTACTAAAGCTTCCATGGATATCCTCTATGATTATATTTTTTATTGTTAGTTACGATACTCAGCGTGAGCTTGTGAGAATGCGCGACTCGATAACTGTGAGAAATAAAAATGAAATTTTGTTACTTCACAGCTGAATATATTGGATATTAACTTAAACCAACCAAGTTTGTTAACAGTTAATTTTCAATATGATAAATGTACCTACTAAATTAACATTCGATGCATCCTGCTCTGCACCGCTGCTTTTTTAACTTTCATACCAATTTGTTTAATTAAGTATTTTTGCAAATTGGTATCAGATACAATTACGGGCATCAGTTTTGCTGATGCCCGTAAGGGTCGTTATCTTAATTTATCAACCACGTTAACAATAGCCGCTAACGTATCTTGACCAAATTGATACGAGCGACGATCTGACCAGCCATAATCTGGATCTGGTAAATCATCGTTATCTTTAAATGGCATCTCTACCGTGTACGCTAATGCATTAAATTCATGCGCGACAGCAGAAGAACCGACAGTTAAGTTAGCCTGGCCCGGCTCATCTTTTGGATAACCATGTTCGTCTTGGAACTCAGGCGTCACAGTTAAAAGCGCAGCTTTAAAGCTATCTTCTAACTCTTTTAAGCGATCATCGTAGCCCGGGATACCTTCACTACCCGCAACAAAGTTATAAGGAATTGCTTCGTCACCATGAATATCTAAGTGCATATCAAGGCCAGTTTCTCGCATTTTGTTAAGCACTAAGAAAACTTCAGGGCTATTTTCCATGCTCGGTGTTTGCCATTCACGGTTCAAGTTAACGCCTTTAGCGTTAGTACGTAGGTGACCACGCACACTGCCATCTGGGTTCATATTTGGCACGATGTAGAATACCGCTTTAGATAATAGTGCCGCTGCATGTGGGTCTTCATCATCAAGTAATTTATGAAGTAAACCTTCAACGTACCACTCAGCCATAGTTTCGCCTGGGTGCTGGCGCGCCGTGATCCAGATTTTTTTCTTCTCACTGCTAGGAATACCCACACGTAAAACACTCATGTCACGGCCATCAAGGGTTTCGCCTAATGTTTCTAATTCACAGGCATGTTGGCTTTGTGCCCATGCTAGTAAATCTAAGTGACGGTCATAGCTGTATGGCGCAAAGTAAGCAAAGTACATGCTGCCGCACTCAGGCTCTACTTCAAATGATAGTGTGCCGTTTGCGTACTCAGATGGGACACGGAACCAAGTTTGACGGTCGTATGATGCAACCGCATGGTAACCTTCCCAGCCATCAGGGTATGCTGAGTTCTCTAGGTTATTAATGTGTAATTTATGGTTTTGAAACGCAGTTGTTTCAAGACGAAAGTGAAACCACTGGAAAAAATCAGACTGATTGTCTTTATTGATTTCTAATTGAATATTCAGTGGATCAACGGCTTCAATAACCTTGATATTACCACTGTCAAAATTGCTGGTGATTTTCATTCTATAAACCTATTGGTTAAAAATAATTCTTAGCTATTCGCTTGTTAGTTCAGAATTAAGTCAACGCTCTGTAGTTAGAACGTTTTGTTAGTAATATGGTGTAGACCCTTAACAGCCTATCACATGCTGAAAATTTGCAAAAACTTTCACGACTAAAAAAGCCAGCATAATGCTGGCTTCTAGATTCTTTATAACTTAGGTATTAGCGAGGTAAGCTTGGGAAAGTTACTTCAGCCATATCACGCATACAACGTACTACCTGACAGCTATAACCGAACTCGTTATCGTACCAAACGTAAAGTACAACGCGGTTGTCATCTACGATTGTCGCTTGTGAATCAACAACACCTGCGTAACGGCTACCTACTAAGTCAGTCGATACGATTTCAGTAGACGCTGTGTAATCGATTTGATCACGAAGGTCTGAATGAAGTGCTGTTTCACGTAAGAACGCATTTAGTTCTTCAACAGTTGTACCTTTTTCAAGGTTTAAGTTCAAGATAGCCATTGATACGTTTGGCGTAGGAACGCGGATAGCGTTACCAGTTAGTTTACCTTCAAGCTCAGGTAAAGCTTTAGAAACCGCTTTTGCAGCACCTGTTGAAGTGATAACCATGTTAAGTGCAGCAGCACGGCCACGACGCTCAGCTTTGTGGTAGTTATCAATTAAGTTTTGGTCATTGGTGTACGAGTGAACAGTTTCAACGTGACCATTTTTGATACCAAACTTATCGTTAAGCGCTTTTAACGTTGGCGTAATAGCATTGGTCGTACAGCTTGCTGCACAGACAATTTTATCTTCAGGTTTGATATCTTGGTTGTTAACACCGTACACGATGTTCTTGATGTTACCTTTAGCTGGTGCAGTTAATAATACTTTTGCTGCGCCTTTCGCTTCTAAGTGCTGACCAAGGCCTGCTTCGTCTTTCCAAATACCTGTGTTATCAACAATAAGCGCATTCTCAATGCCGTAAGCTGTGTAATCAACTTCGCTTGGTGAGTTAGCATAGATAACTTGGATGTAGCTACCGTTAGCTTTAATTGCATTGCGCTCTTTGTCAATTGTAATTGAGCCATTGAATGGACCGTGGATAGAATCACGACGAAGTAAGCTTGCACGCTTTTCTAGGTCACCATCTTTACCACCACGTACAACGATTGCACGTAAACGTAGGTCTGCATAAGGACCTGACTTCTCGATTAAAAGACGCGCTAATAAACGACCGATACGACCGAAACCGTATAACACAACATCACGTGGTTCTTTACGCTCTGAGTTTGCGATTTCTGCTAATTCGTCAGTTAAGTACTCTTCAACTGAGCGACCTTTCGCAGCATCGTTAAACAAATAACCATACGCTAGTTTACCAATATCGATACGTGCTGAGTTTAAGTCCATTTTGCTAATTGCTTCTAAGAAAGGGAAGCTTTCACGTAAACGTAGTTTTGTACCTTCAAACTGAGCAACTGTTTTGTGTGCTTTGATGATATCGATTGTACTGGCATTAACGAGAGGACGGCCATATACAGCGATTTCGATACCACGATTACGGTAAAGTCTACCAATGATAGGTTGCATACTTTCTGCGTAATCTTGACGTTCTTGCCAGCTGCTTGTGTATTCTAACTCGTGAGATGAGGTCATTTTTTTTACCTAATTAAACAATTTTGAACGGATAGCCTTAAAAAATGTGTTGTGATTTGAGAGCAACACATCTCAGGCAGGGGTATTCTAATTTAAACTCGAACGATTCTCCACTGTTACAGAACAAATCATTGCGCTAGAATAAAGTAGTACAAATTAAGTAGAGGTTAAGGAATGTTATTAAGAGCAAGCGTGTTGCTTGGTTTATTGGCATTAGCAGGCTGTGAAGATCCGCTTACACTGGCGAAAGTGTGCGACGAAACACCTGGCTTCTGCAGTGATTTAAATAAAGACAGTCACTGTAAAGAGCAACGTGCCGAGGTCATCATTCAACGTTATGTTGAATATAAGTCGCCAACAGACGAAAACAAATATCAATTATTAAAAGACTTTGAGAAATACGATCAATGTGTATCGCTTGCGGCCAAGATTGAGCATATAAAACTAAAAGAAAAAACCACCTCTCGCGTTGAAGGTCATTTAACAAGCATTAAAGAAATGACACGTATTTTTCAAGATACCAAAAATACGAACCACCCTGGTTTGTTGTATTACCATTGGTCACGTAATAACGACCAATCAGCGTTAACTAAACTACTCGCCCTTGAAGAAAAACAAGATAAACGGGTGACCGAAGATGCTGAAATGCAGTTTTTCTTGGCAAGCTACTACGTGAAGTTTGATGATGAAAAAACCATTGATTTGCTATACAAAACGCTCGAGTTAAATAAAGCAGGTGAAACACCGAATCCAGAGATCTACCCGACTCTGGTCAGCTTATTTTACAAACACGAAAAGTATAAGCACGCATACACTTTTGCACGCGTGGCACAATTATCAGGGTATGAAAATGTCGATATTTTACCTATCGAACATCAACTTGCTGCCGCAGGCAAAAGCCTAGACAGCTTAGATGATTTAGCACAAAAAACCTACGACAGTATCCAAGAAGGAAGCTTCGTATCACCACGCGGGTTTTGATAATTCCAACTCGCTAATGTGCAGTGCTCAGACAAATAAAAAAGGCAGCTAACGCTGCCTTTTCTTATTTTGCTTTGCTTGTACCAACTTCTACACGAGTTTTTAGCTTTTGACCTGGTCTAAAAGTCACAACTCGGCGTGCCGAAATAGGAATATCTTCACCTGTTTTCGGATTGCGGCCTGGACGTTCTTTTTTATCTCGAAGATCAAAGTTACCAAATCCAGAGAGCTTAACCTGCTCGCCTTTTTCTAGCGCTGAGCGGATTTCTTCAAAAAACGCTTCAACTAAATCTTTGGCATCTTTTTTATTGATCCCGAGTTTTTCAAATAGGTGTTCAGCTATGTCGGCTTTAGTAAGCGCCATATCTAGTCCCTCAACGATGCGTTAAATTGTTCGGCCAGTGCGGCCACCACATTATCAACTACTTGATTGATATCTTTCTCTTCGAGCGTTCTATCAACCGCTTGCAGTGTTAGAGCAATCGCCAAACTCTTATAATTTGGCTCAATACCTTTGCCCTTATACACATCGAATAAGTTTAGGTCAACCAATTGATTTCCGCCAACTTTTTCTATGACATTTAAAATATCGCCAGATTTTACGTGATCTTCCACTAAAATCGCTATATCACGGCGGTTTGACGGGAATTTCGACACTGCCACTGCTTCTGGTAATTTTCTTTTTTCTAGTGCAGACATTTCGATTTCAAACACAAATGCTGTGTTGTTGATATCTAGTGACTTTTGCACCTGTGGGTGCACTGCACCAAAGAAACCTACTTTTTTACCATCAACATAAATAACGGCTGATTGGCCTGGGTGTAAGCCATCAGACTGCTCTGCTTTTATCTCATAACGTGATGAATCGTTACTAATAGCTAAAAGTGCTTCAACATCACCTTTTAAATCATAGAAATCAACGCTACGCTTCTCTTGAACCCAATGTTCACCGTGTGCAAGACCTGAGATTACACCACCGATAACAGCAACTTGGTTTACACCGTTTTCAGCATTTTCGTCACGTAAGAATTTTAAGCCGTGCTCAAATAAACGTACACGTGGTTGCTGACGGTTTTGATTATAAACTAGAGACGCTAATAGACCCGGCATCAAGCTCACGCGCATTGCCGACATTTCAACCGAAATTGGGTGTGGCAATACAAGCGCATCACTTTGCGGGTGTAAAATTGCTTGTGCTTTTGGATCAACGAAGCTGTAAGTAATTGCTTCTTGGTAACCACGTGTTACAAGCGTATTGCGGAATTTAGTTACCGCAACATGCGACTCGTCATGGTTAGTCATTTTTAATTTAGCAGTTGGTGCAACGTTAGGAATACTGTTATAGCCGTATACACGCGCAACTTCTTCAATTAAATCTTCTTCGATACGAATATCAAAGCGATAGCTAGGTACGTCAGCACTCCATACACCATCAACAACTTTAACGTCTAAACCTAAACGCGTTAGGATGTCAGTTACTTTTGCATCATCAATGTGGTGGCCAATTACACGGTCTAAACGCTCACGACGTAAACGTACTTCTGTTACTTTTGGTAATTTGTCAGTTGCAACTGCTTCAACAACTGGGCCTGCTTCACCGCCAACAATTTCAAGAAGTAATGCTGTCGCTCGTTCCATCGCATCTTTTTGCAGTGCAAAATCGACACCACGCTCGTAACGGTGTGACGCATCTGTGTGTAAACCGTAGCTACGTGCTTGACCCGCAATAGCGACAGGGTTAAAGAATGCACTTTCTAATAAAATATCTGACGTTGATTCAGTTACACCTGACTTTTCACCACCAAAAATACCTGCAATAGCAAGCGCTTTATTGTGATCAGCAATCACAAGCGTAGACTCGTTTAGTTTTGCAGTGTTGCCATCTAACAGAACTAACTCTTCACCCGCGTTTGCGCTACGTACTTTAATACCACCTTCAATCGCATTTAAATCAAATGCGTGCATTGGGTGGCCTAGCTCTAATAACACGTAGTTTGTTACATCAACAACAGGGTCAATTGAGCGAATACCACTGCGACGCAGTTTTTCTACCATCCAAAGTGGTGTTTCTGCATCAAGGCTAATACCTTTGATGACACGACCTAAATAACGAGGACACGCTTCATCATTCACAAGCTCAATCGATACTTTGTCATCAATCGTTGCAGCAACTGGTGCGATTTCAAGTGTGTTTACATCAACACTGTTAAGTACACCCACTTCGCGCGCTAGGCCTTTGATACCTAGGCAATCACCACGGTTAGGTGTTAAGTCAACATCAATAATGTTGTCGTCTAGGCTTAAGTACTCACGTAAATCAGTACCGATTGGCGCATCACTTGGTAATTCCATGATGCCATCGCCTTCTTCGCTGATACCTAATTCAACGAATGCGCACAGCATACCGTGTGAAGGTTGACCACGAAGTTTGGCTTTTTTAATTTTGAAGTCGCCAGGTAATACAGCGCCAACAGTCGCAACAGCGACTTTTAAGCCTTGACGACAGTTAGGTGCACCACAGACGATATCAAGTAGCTCATCACCACCTACGTTTACTTTAGTTACACGTAACTTATCAGCGTCTGGGTGTTGACCACACTCAACTACTTCACCAACAACAACGCCTGTGAACTCAGCTGCTGCAGGCTCAACACCGTCAACTTCAAGACCAGCCATTGATAACTGTTCCGAAAGAGCCTGTGTGTCGATTGCTGGGTTAACCCACTCTCTTAACCACTTTTCACTAAATTTCATTTTATATCTTCACTCTTAACGGAACTGGTTTAGGAATTTTAAATCGTTTTCGAAAAATGCACGTAAGTCGTTTACGCCGTAACGCAACATCGTCAAGCGCTCAACACCCATACCGAATGCAAAGCCTGTGTATTTTTCTGGATCAATACCCACTGATTTAAGAACGTTAGGGTGAACCATGCCACAGCCTAATACCTCTAACCACTTGCCGTTTTTACCCATAACATCAACCTCAGCTGATGGCTCGGTAAATGGGAAGTAAGAAGGACGGAAACGAATTTCCATATCTTCTTCAAAGAAGTTACGTAAGAAGTCGTGCAGAATACCTTTTAACTCAGTGAAGCTTACATCTGTATCAACCATTAAGCCTTCCACTTGGTGGAACATTGGCGTGTGTGTTTGGTCGTAATCGTTACGATAAACACGACCTGGAGAAATGATGCGCAGTGGTGGCTGCTCAGTTTCCATGGTACGGATTTGTACACCACTTGTTTGTGTACGTAACACAAGCTTAGGGTTGAAATAGAAAGTATCGTGATCAGCACGCGCTGGGTGGTGCTCAGGAATATTTAGCGCATCGAAGTTATGAAAATCATCTTCAACTTCAGGACCTGATTTAACCGCAAAACCTAACTCACCAAAAAAGCTTTCAATACGTTCAATAGTACGAGTTACTGGGTGTAAGCCACCTGTTGGCATAACACGACCCGGTAAAGTTACGTCGATCGTTTCTGCCGCTAGCTTCTCTTCAAGAGCCTTACTTGCTAGTAACTCACGCTTTTCGTTAATGGCTGTTTGTACTTCTTGTTTTGCTTGGTTAATCACTTGACCCGCTTCTTTACGCTCTTCAGGGGCAATCTTGCCTAGCGTTTTAAGTAAGCTGGTGATTTCACCTTTTTTACCAAGGTAATTAACCCTGATATCTTCTAGTTGCGCGATTTCATTCGCACTGGCAACTGCCTCAAGTGCTTGCGCTAAAATATTTTCTAAGTTCATTGAGTACCTGGTCTTTCACAGAAGGATTTTTGTAATAGCTAATGATAACTGAAAGCAAGGACTAGATTCTAGCCCTACTAAAGCTTTAACGTTGATTTTATAAAAGGAATTGTTAATTTTCTTTGTGCAGCCATTGAGGCGTGGTCAAGTTTATCTAAAACGTCTAATAATGCACGCATATCACGGCTTAATCGCGTTAATAAAAAGCGCGCGCATTCATCCGTCAATTCAAGGCCACGCATGTGAGCACGGCGTACGAGCGCTTCGGCTTTGTCATCATCGCTCATTGAACGAATTTGTAACGTTGTGCCCCACTTCAAACGCGAAACTAAATCCGGTAGGTTGATATGTAGCATGTCAGGTAATAAATCAGCTGTGACCACAAGGTATTTGCCCGGCTCATTAAAGCGATTGAAAAAGTTAAATAATCCTTTCTCCCATGCATCGTTGCCTGCTACCAAGTGCACGTCATCAATACATAACACGTCAAGGTTTTCGAGACCTTCAAGTACCACAGGGCCGTAGTCAATCACTTCACGCATCGAAAGTAACATGGTTGACAAACCGCGCTCTTGAGCGTGAATACAGGTCGCATACAACAGGTGCGATTTACCTGAATCGCCCAAACCGCATAAATAAGTATATTGAAATTTGTTACTAAGCTTTGTGAACGCATCTTTAAGGTGACTCACTTCAAGCGAGTTTTCGCCACCAAAATAAGAAGTAAATGTTTCATCATCAGGCAAAGTAACTGGCAATGCCATTTGCATTGGTTCTTGCACTGCGATTAAAGCCCCTGCCACTGATATTCAAGCTCATCTTTATTGACCACTTGATAGAAATCACGCGGGTCCTGATACGCTTTAAAGGCACTATCAAGTTCTAACGCTTTTCTAAAATCATTCATGCTGCCAGTGTGATTAACAGTAAATTGAACGCTATCAGGTGTACGCACAGATATTACGGCACGAGTAACAACACTTAAGCTCTCTAAACGGCGTTTAGCAAATTCAATATCAACAAAGTTATTGATACCTTTAAGATAGAAAGTTGCTGTAGCAAGTTGGCCAATCATCGTTGGATCTATTGCGTATTCTGCTGCTAAGCCACCTGCTAAACTATCAATCATGTCTGCAACAATTTGCTGCTTATCACCCATCAAACGATTAGTATCGAATAATTCAGCATTCGTAAAACGCCAATCAAGGATCCAGGTTTCTGAATCAGCTTGTTGATACATTCTTGCAGTAATACTGCGCTCTGCACTATAACGACTTGAAGCTCGCTCTACAGGCTCAGAGAAATTACCCCACACTTCTGGTATCCCAACAATAGCGCGATCTTGTAAATCAAGTAGTGGCACAACCACAGGTAAACCACGACGACTTGCTTTGTCGTATATAAGCTGTTCAAGCTGTGGGTATGATTCTTGAGTAACCAATTCACGGCGCCAGTTATCTTCAATGCCTAGCCAGATCGCCACCAAAGGACGACGTGTCCCCCAAAGTGGCAAGCCAAGATCTTTGATTAATGCATTAATCTTATTGGCTTCGAACTTAACAACTAGATTTAAACTGCCATCTGCTTTTTCGTCATATTCAAATTTGAGCATGTAATCGGAAATGTCGCGGGTGCGTTGTTTAGCAACCGGGTTTTGATCTGCGCTTGTGTCCCCACTTACTTTCACCAACACATTTAGCAGCGCTTCACGGCTTGCTGCCAAACGAGCATCACGTGATTTGTCTGCAACTTTAAGAGTATCTTGATATAAATTAGTCACCTCAACAGCAAAGGTTGAAGCACTCGAAAAAAATAATAATAAACAAATAAGTAATCTAGACACAGGCCATTAGTTCTTGCTTTTAAACTGATTTGATCCTAAATCAAAGCCATAAACAAAGCAAAGTTAATTTAATGAACGGCAGCTGAGCGAGCTCGTGAATTACAAGAGTAAAGTTAGCGAGGGGAAAGTTGAAGGAGTAAAGGTTTGGAATTCTGGCGTAGGTTGGGTAGAGCGCAGCGAAACCCAACAGCGTGGTAATTCGTCATGCACAATGAAGAGATAAAGCTCATTAATAAAAGACGAATTAGCGCAAGGTGAAGTAAGCCATTTTAGAGATCGCTAACCTGTTAGACCAGTAGAGATTTTAAGAATTTTTAACCATGGGTTATGAAGAAGGTCATATGGATTATGTTGGGTTTCGCTCCGCTCTACCCAACCTACCTGGCTGAAAGCTAAAACGCAAAAAAGCCCGACTCTTTTGAATCGGGCTTTCTCTTATTTGGAGCCTGGCGATGACCTACTTTCACATAGCAGCTGCTACACTATCATCGGCGCTGTTTCGTTTCACTACTGAGTTCGGCATGGGGTCAGGTGGGTCCAAAACGCT